>CAYUIZ010000008.1:0-15774 GCA_964444885.1 uncultured Sphingobacteriaceae bacterium
CGTCCGTGCAATAGAGTGTGTACAGGCCCTGATGCAACACAATGCGGTAGTGCGACGGCAGCGCCCCGACGCTTAGCAGTAGTTCCGGCAGTACCCGCGTACTGAGCAAATCTCCTCCAGCCAATGCACTCCGGATACGCCCTTCGGGGCCAGTGGCAATGACGGGAACCTTATATACCTTGCCTGCGGCAGGCGAGTCTTGCCAGGCATGCAAATGCCGGTACTGTTGCCGGAAATCATCATCTCCGAGCAGCTTCCAGTCACCGATACGGTTGGCCAGCGCATTCTCTTGCTCGCTATCCTGCCCCAGCACCGCGGTGAGAAACCGTTTAATAGCAGGCATAGTCCGCACAGCCCCAGGAAGAATGTCCATCCCTTTGGCGCGGTGCATTTGCCAGTCGGGCATGCAGCTGGTGATGTACACAAAGCGCTCAGCCAGCGCGTCGCCGTCAAAATTGACGCGGAGCAACTGGAGCAACTCATCCGCATCTTCCCCATAAAGCACGCAACACATTTTGGCGAAGGAAAGCCGCTTCGCTGTACCCATCGCGGTGTTATACACCTTGCTAAAGCCCACCCCTTCATCCAGCAGCTTGCTCAGGCTTTCGATTTCGACGACGGGTTCGAATTCGGGGCGCCCATACGGCGCGTGTCCCATCAGCGCGGGAATGGCCTGCAATTGCTGGTCGACGCTCGAAAACAAGTAATCCACCAGCAGCATATACCCCTTCAACTGCAGGATATAGGCCTGGTGGGCAACACCGGCATGCGGTGGCGCACCCTCCTCTCCTAGCCCGTACGTGGCTGGCATGTCGTACTGCAAGGATTTATGGCGGTATCCGGCTAAGGGAATCGGCATACGGCCTAACGCGGGGACGTCTTGCAGCTGGATATCGGCCGCATAAAGGGCCGGCGCGTTGGCCTCGGGTATGTCGTCCTGCACCACTACTTCAAATAGGCGCTCGTTGAGGTTGCGATTGCGGTAGTACAAGTCGGTTACAGCCCGGATAATCTGCCCGGCATCTGCCTCTTTGCGTAGGCCGACGGAAATACGATAACCCTGCTCCGTCCACGCCACGTTGCATGCCCTGACGTCTGACAAATTCGCTTTGACTAGCCCAGCGTAATCCTGGGGCGTGACGATAGCGTCCGCAAACAATTCTTCGGCGGGGTGCAAGCCCCACGCGCGGTAATCGATTTGGCCGGATGCGTCATGAGGTAAATAATCGGCAAAATCGAAGCCGAGACGATATTCGATGTCCAATAAACCGTAGCAAAACACGTCCAGCATCGTCACGCCGGGGTCGTGCGGATTGAAATCGGTCCAGCGCTTGCCCGCGAGCCCCTGGATGATCTCCAGCGCGCGCGAATACGAAACGCTGTAGGCGTCCTTCCCTTTTTCCTTGCGTTGGATTCCCATCATCCTACTTCATTTGCTGCATGGTGGGGTTGTCCCACAAGTTGGTGATCTGGTAGCTTATTTCGCGGTTACCGTCATAGCGGAACAGTGTTCTGAGCTGCAATCGGCATTGGAAGGTGCCTTTGGTACGCACCCAACGGATGCAAATACGGTTGCCGAATATGCCGTAATGGGACCGCGTTTTGCGGATTCGCCGCCGACTGCCGAAGCAGTGCATGACGACGGCCTGGAGAATGGCATAACGGCCTTTGTCCGGCTGCGCGCATCCGGCCGTCACTTCAAACATCCAACAGCCTTCCTGTTCGGTCGTTTCGCTATCCAAGATATCATGCCAATGCCCATCGGCAGGCACTTTCCCGGTTTTGAATCCGCCCACCCGGCCACTGGCGTGCAGGTTGCCATCGATAACCACATCGCCGCGCCTGAGCCCGTTGTGCGGGTCATCACTGCTTTTTAGCGTAATGGCCGTTTTTGCGTTCTTCGCCCCTTCTTTGCTGCGGATAGTCAAATCTTTGGTCTGCCGGTCTAAAGCAATTTCCCACACCGGGTAATCATCGCCAGCTTGGACGAACCCAGAAATCATTGCACCGCTTTCGCCTTGTGCTACCAAACCGATGCCGATCTCTGGAGAGTGCGTAAAAAAACCGTCGTCCAGCGTATTGAGGCTCGAATCAATGAGGTCTTCAAACGCCTGCTCGCTGGGGCGCCTCCCGTATCTGAAATAATCTTTTAAAGTCGCTCTATTCCTCCTCGCCATAAATCACAAAATTCTGGTCAATACTCATTTCTTCGATTCCGAACACGTCTTCGGGACGGCTGCCCAGCACGTGGCGCTTGGCGGGCACCATAATCCCGTGCGGCGTGGAAGCGAATACGCGCTCATCCAGCGTCTCATAGCGTCGCAACCGAAAATCGTGCGCCTCGATATGCATCAATTGATACACCCGTAAGTCGACGTGTAACACCGAGGCTGCCAAGCGGATTGCCGCTTCGAGTTCGTCCATTCCAAAGGAATAGCCGAGTGTAGGCGCATCGCCCGTATACAGCCAGGGTGCAATCAGCTGGTTGATCTGGCGCAGCAGGTGATCCTGGGCCAGCGCTTCGTCCACGCCAGGCGCATAGGTCACATGGGCCCGTACAATGATTTCCTCATAAATGGGATTGACAACATCAATCTGCCGCACGTAGGCTGAAGCACGCGGCAACAGAAAGCGCTGTATATCCAGCAGTAAATCGGGCGGGCAGTATGGATAACCCAGCTCAACCGGCGTCGGCGCATGGGGAAAAACCACCAGCGACACCGCTCCGGCCGACCGTTGCAGGCCGGCGGCGCCCAACGAGGCATAGCCGGGCAGGCACATCACCTGGCGCACCGCTGGAAAATGCTGGAGCACCAACCGTTCGAAATCCCGTTGGGTCACCGCCTTGCCCCGGTGTGCGGTATATTCCGAAACGCGTATTGTCTTTTCGGACGGGCTTTCGGCTTCTATCCGGTCGAAGAATGGCCCGATTTGCTGGACGCTGGCCAACCCCGGTACACGGGATTCATCCAGCGTGTAGTCGGCAGGCAGTATTTCGGCAACGGCAACAGCCTCGCGTTCCACCTGTACGACATGGGGCACCACGCGCCGCAACAAGGGGATGCTTTCCGGATTTTTAGTAACCGCGGCGCACATCCAGATATGCCCCGCACCGGCAGGCAATTCGCGAAAGCGCAGGGACACCAAACCGTCGACCATGAAATTGCGCGTGGTATTGGAAGTAATCACGCCCGCGGGGAGGGGCTCCCACGCGTAGCCGTCGCCCCAATACCAGGTAATTTCGGGCAAGGCCCCTATCCCGATATCGCGCTGTTGGGGGATAAATTCAACAAAAAACTGATATTCGTCATGCTCCCGCACGTCATTGAGCTCGAACATCAAGTTGAAGTCTGACGGCAGCGAATAAACGAATGGATAACGGACCGAACCGCTGCGCGGAAAGATCTGCCTGACGCCGAGCGGATAGATGTGATGCAGGCTCGATCCGTCGGTGCTCTGCCCGGCAGTCAGGCTGATTTCGTCACGGGAGGTATAGGAAAGCATCACCCGCTGGATTACCGGCGTGATCGGCGGATTCAGGGTGTCTTTGCGCTTCTTTTTTAAGGCGGTTCTAATAATTTGCTCGGTAAACAGCGTGCGGTATGTCTTCTGCCCCAGGCCCATATCGGGAGAGTCCAGCACGAAACTGACAAATCCTTGCCTAGCGCGGATGCCGTATGCATAAGCGGATTCGACACCGGTATAGCGGCTCATCTGTTCGACGGGAATACTTTTCCAAACCGTCTCTTCGGACACGGGACCGAGCGGGCGAAGGTCGTGCCCGCCATAGCCATCGTCAGTCATAAACAGCGATAAAGGCTGATCGAGCTTCACCGACCTCCACTTATATTCTGCCAGGTAGCGCGCGCCCAGCCTGAAAGACGTATTGTTTACATTTCCCGGATAGCCTCGGTAGTAACTGGCAAGGCCGTTTTCATCCGCAGGAAGCTGTTGCCAGGTAATGGACAAGCCGATCGACTGCGTATTTTTTGAAGCCATTTCGTAGTTGCCGAGCGCAAACCAGGCCCCTCGGTCGCCGTTTATCCCAAAGGGGGCAAATGGTGCCGAGTTATCAACTTTGCCTAGCTCATTATAAATCTCAACGTCCGTGATTTCTTCTACCCGGGTACTGATCGCAACTTTCGACAAGTAAAATTTTTCCAGCCAAATCAGCGGATACAGCCACGCATCCCGGTTCAACAATATCCGCAACGCGGGGTAATTAGTCTGTTGCCCGTGCACGCTTGGCGCGCAGGGTACGGTTTCCGGAAACTGCTCCCCAAGGTCATATTTGATGGTGAATGCCAGCCGTTCCGGCTGCCATTCAAAGGTGTAGTGGGCGATGGGCGACCATCCCGCGGGGGTACTCGTTTCGAGGAAGAAAACGTGACTGAACACTTTGCGGCGGTCGATATCTTTAAACCACTTCTCTTTATCCGCGACATTCGGAATATTCGCCGTCAGCGCCTCGAAAAGCCACGCATCGGTGATGTCCAATCCCGATTTGTCCTCGGCTTCGAAGGTGATATCCACGTGCCGGCGGCCTTCGCGCAGCAAGAGTGCGGGTGAGACGACTTGCAAACCGACCGGTTGCTTCACTTCACGGGTTTCGGCATTGGCGATGACGTCTGAAATGGAAGCATTGCGATGGGTAATGTCCGCCACCATTACCGCTGTGGGTGCGCGCAGGACATTGGCCGGGTAAACATTTGCTTCGCGATGGAGAAGTGTTTTGAACATCCGCCCTAGTGAAACATCGGCGAGCTGCAGTTCACTGGTTGTCTTAAAACGGATATGCCGTGCCGCGCCGCGTTGCGACGATGTCACGACTGTTCCGGCCGGAATACGCAGATGCCCGGCTCCGCCTTTTACAAATTTCACATAGGCCTTTTCGGCCCGGGGGCTGTGCGTAGCAACACGAAGGGCCTGATCGATATACCAATTCGGGAAGGTCTCCCAGCGTCTGTTAAACGTAGCCAGCGTGTCGCCAAGCGTGCGGACCACGGCGTATAGCAACGCCTGCGCGGGCTCAAACTCGCCGGTATGAGGCGGGTGGTCGGCCGTACCGTTTGTGAGTAAGGCTTTCAGCGAAACCAATAGCTGGTCCATATGACCATCAGCCTGCCCCTTCCCGTCATAAAAGCGGACTGATTCGGCAATACGGATCAACCGCTGCAACAGTTCCGTTGCGGACGAATCCAGCGGCTGGAAGCGTTTAACGTCTTCTACCCGCATTTTCCTGCCAGCTTGTGTGAGTCCGTGATACATAGTCTACAAATTCGTCCCCTCCGCTAAATAAAAAGGAAATACGGCATTACTCCGGGTATTGGTTTGCCTGACCGTGTAATGTACGTGAATATCTACTGCGCCGGTGTCCCCGGGCGCGGGATCAATTTGGATGTCTTCAACTGTAATGCGCGGCTCGTGGTTGACGATGGCTTGGCGTATGCTGTCAACCATCAGTGTCCTGTTGGTGAGGTCCATTCCCTCGAACACCCAGCGGCGCAGCGTATGGCCAAAATCGTAACGGAAAACGCGCTGCCCCAACGGCGTAGAAAACAAAATCTGAAGGCTCTGCCTGATGTCCTCCTCCATGGACACCATAACCGCCCCGGTTGCATGCGGTAGGTTGCTGAATCTTGGCGGAAACGCCCATCCTTGGCCTAAATATTTTTTATCGTCGTTCAATCGCTTATCCTCCTATCATCACTGTAGGTGCCCCGGCAAGCACTTTGCCACCATGCGCGCAGCTGTCGCCCATCCGGACAGCTGGCCGGCCGCCGATCATCACCGTTGCCGAACCTTGGACGATGCTATCTGGCGGTCCTACGCACGTACATAGGTCACCGACCACCGCCGCCGGAAGCTTCCCAATTAGCACATTTGCAACTCCCGGCCCGACAATGGGCCCACCCACATGCGGAATCGGTGGCAAGCCTGGGGTTTGCATGGGACATGCGTGCATATCGGTTATTCTACTTGCTGGCGGCATCGGCTTATTGCTTGTTAATTGATCATGACCATCGCGCCTTTCACCGTGGTTTGCCCGGAGGCAGATAGTTCGGCGCTCGCAGTACCTTTGACAGTGGCTGCTACATCCGCTTTGATTTCTACGTTTTGCCCGGCGATGGCCGTTCCCATCGCGCCTTTTTGATTGAGCTTCATGGACGTGTCTATCTGAATGTCGCCATCTGATTTTATCTGAATTCCCTTGTCCGACTTCATCACAATACCGTCCGCCGAAAAGCGAAGCTCATTGCCGTTCATGTCCTGCAGGGATAAGCTTTTCTCGGCGTCGTTTGCCTCAATGTTAATCCCACCAGGAGTCTTGATTTGAATGGCTTTGTCTTTATCGTCCAGTCCGATCGCGATACCGGATTTTGTTTGCAATCCGTGCCACTGGTTCTCTGCATCCCACGCACGCTCGGGCATTCGCTTGCTGCTATACAAGCTGCCCAAGATGATCGGTTCCGACGGGTTGCTCTGCTGGAATCCTACGACCACCTCGTCGCCCACGTCGGGTACCGACAGCATGCCGTATGCATCGCTTGCCCACGGACTAGCCATTCGCCCCCATATCTGCTGTCCGGGCTGGCTGAGCATCGGAAGTTCAATAGCAATCCGGTTCTGTTTCAGCGGGTCTTCGTGAATTTGGACAACAACGCCGATATGCAAGCCGCCGCTGCGCATGGATCCCGGGGCGCCGGCGGCTGAATCTTCCTGAGGCAGCCCAAGCGAAACGGCCGTCGTCCAGCCCGTATCGTCAAAGTCATGCGTCACGCCGCCGATGTAAGCGTGCCCGTTAAACCGGCTGCCTACGCCGACCAGTTCAATGAGTTCGCCGACCTTCGCAAGCCCGCTGCCGGGAAAGGTGCAAGTGCCGCGAATGCGCGCCAGCCCCGCCCGGAGTTTTTCGGCCGTTGCCATCTTATCCAGTAGCTCTTTATCAGGGGTCACCGCGTGAATAATCCGCGTGTCTGCTTTGATGGCCTGCGCCAGGGTGTCAACCGTCACGTTCCCCTGATCGTTAAGCGCTACGTCAGCGGTGTTGCTGGTTGCCAACGACTGCGTGTTGGGATCCCACGCCCTTGTCTCTACCGCTTGGGGCTGATGCGCAGCGCTGAGCTCGGCACGGAATGAAAGCATATCCACCCCGTACGTCACTTTGAGTGCCGGGGCCTGCGATAGCTTGGGAGCCGTCACCGCGACCTTTGCACCTTCCGTCACGACGACTGCGCCGGCCGCGTTGGCGCGGTCCAGCAGAAAATCCCAGTCGCTTCGCTGATACTGAACCATCCGTTCGTGCTCGGCACTGCTCGCACTAACCGCTGCAGTGATACCGGGATACTGGCCCAGTACCTGCTGGATGATGTCGGTATCGGAGAGCTTTTCGTACACCGCATCAGACCGGAATTGCGTCATGGGATAGGCACAATCGCGGCATTCGACGGTAAACAGGAAGCCTTCGTAGTCATTGACCGAAAGCTGCACGGCCAGGACTTTCCCCTCAAACAAGACATCCTCATCTTCACCGTACCCCCCGGACACGCTCACATCCGCACCGGGAAGGAAAGCGTCGCTGTCAACCTCCATAATTTCGGACGCCTCATTCACTGACGCTTTAAACGTCAGCGCCGCCTTGCCAATCCGGTTGACTTGCTTTTCAATGAAAAAGCTGGCCAAATGATAATCGGACGCAATAGGCGCGCCGTTACTCCTTACGGTAAATCGCAAGGAGCCTTTCGCATTCAAGATTGGTGACGTAGGCATCAGCGTATCAATGAAGGAAACATTACTTTCTTGCCAATTTCCAAGTTGCGGAAACTGGGCAGTGCATTGGCCGTGGCCACGTCCACGCAATAAGACGGGTCGCCGTACACCGCATCGCAATACGCCGCAATCGTATCACCCGCTTTGAGTTCGATCACCTTAGACAGATCAGGAGACTGCATATTGGCACGCTTAGCAGCCTCAGCTGGATCCATCACGGCGGTAAACGCCATCGACACTTTGACGCGCAAGGGCTTCCCGTCTGGCGAAAACAGCGTAAACTGATAACTCAGGGTGGTTAGCATTCCTTTAAAAACCATTGCGCCCCAGCTGATAACCAGAAAATTAGGCTGGTGAATTTCACCATTGATGTTATAGACCACCTGCTCGAGCAGTGTCAATTCGCTCGGGATGTCTTTCGACCCCGGCACGGCACCTGTGGAGTCCAGCAAGATGTCAAAACTCACCGTTTCGGGGGCGTGGTTCAGGTAGCTGGGCGATTGGTGCTGCACATTGGCCGCTTTTACCTGGTCTAGCGCTACCTTTTTCTGATAACTAATCGCTGTGGGATTAACCTGCGCCGTAAAGCGCTTTCCGATAGCCTTTGTGTACTTCTCGTCACTAAACGCCTCGATCGTCAATTTGGTTAACTCGCCCATATCATCGCTCTTTTACCCATTTCTCCTTTTTTCGTTGTTTATGTTCCAGTTCCTTCAGGACCATATCCTTCACTTGCCGCAATAGCTCGGGCGTTGCCATATGGGCGTTCACCGCTCGTTCCACGGTGGTGCGGACGATAATTTCCTTAATCACAATGGGCATAATCACATTTCTTGCGTAATTGAACTACACGCCAACACCAACTCGGCGAGGGCAAGCTCGTTTTTTTGGGAATCGAGCTTCTCCACCATCCATTTGACCGGATAGGCGTTGCTGCATCGCCAAAGGTGCAGGGGCTTGCCGTTTTCGTCGAGCAAATGCACGAGTACGTCGCTCGTCTGGATGAGCTGACTGCGGTCGCCATTGACCACCTCTCTCGCCCATCTTGATAATTGGGCGCCAGGCCCCTGGTTTAGTGGCAATAGCGCGCGCCGAAGCGTCAGCCGGCCGCCTTTCGCACCCTTAGGCAAGTGGTAGGCGCGGTCGTTGGCACCTCCCTCCTGCCAGATTTCGACGTCGAGCTCCATCTCCAAGCCAGTTACGGCTTGGAAAGGTATCCGTTCTTTCACCGGCCCACCCTGAAACTCGACATCGAAATAAAATGCTACCGGAAGTTTCCAACCATCATTCACAGCCACGATGCCCTCCTCTCTTTTTTAAACAACAAGCAACTGCGGATTATCCGTTGCTGATCGTGATGCCTTCGTGGGCTACTTCCAGCGTTTCGACGGCTACTTCGTTTCCGTCAGACTTGAGGTCTGTTCCGGTTACCTTAGTCGGCCACGCATTGTTCAGTGTCCAGGTCATCGTGGGGTTTCCTTCCTCATCGAGCAAGCTGATGACTACCGTCTTACGCTCGATGGTATTCATCTTGATTGCGTTGAACCAGTCCCAGAACGTATTGTCGCCTTTGAAGACGCCTTTCTTGAGGGTAATATTGCTCGACTTTTTGATGCCCGGCATTTTTATGGTCGAAAATTCGGGGCTGTTGCCGTGCCGATATTCAATTACTTGCGCCTCGATGTCAAGCCCCGAAACTTCTTGGAATGATACTTCTTGATCCGCTACGCTGACCCGAAAATAAAATTTCGGCAAAGGCCATACGGTGTCTTGTGCTTCTCCTGCCATGATATTTTAGTGTTGTTATTGTTAGGTTATTAAAATGATGGGTTAACTCTCCTGCATCTGTTGCTGGAAAGTAATCTCAATAAATTCAGCTGGACGCACGACTGCGATCCGGACGGTGACGCGCATGATTCCTTCCAACACATCGTTGGGTGTCATAGTCTCTCCCAGTCCTACGCTGACGCTGAATGCTTCTTCGGGCGTAGCGCCGGCCAGACCGCCGCGTTTCCATATCCCGGTCAGGAAATTGCCAATCATGCTTCGTACGTTGACCCAGGTATTTGCCGTGTTGGCTTCGAATACATAAGCCCGTGCTGCATTTTTGATGGACTCCTCAAGCATGATTACCGTGCGGCGCACGTTGACATACCGCCAGTCGAGCGAATTACCGTCTAGCGTGCGTGCTCCCCACACCTTAATGCCTTCGCCGACGAAGGAACGGATGGCGTTGACAGCCTTGCCGCTAAGCGGTACGTTAAGTTCTTCCTGTTGTGCATTCGAGATGTTGGTAGCCGGGCTTACCACGCCAACCAGCCCCACGTTAGCAGGCGCTTTCCATACGCCTTTGGTGTTATCCACCATGGTGTACACGCCGGCAATTGCCGCTGAAGGAGGCAGTGCGTTCAGCCGTTCTTTTATCACCTTCAGCACGTCGCGGTAGGTGCCGCTCACCTGGAACAGGACTTTGTGGACGGTCGCGTCCTGCTGCACGGCGACATCTTCCGCACCGGCTTCATCAGCCTCATCTTCGCTGTCGGCAGCCTTCTTTCCGGACTTTCCAGTCTGGGGCGCGATAGCCGCGATGAGCGCCTTCAGTTCATCGCTTGCGTTGCTGGCTTCGAATTCTTTCTCCAGCAACGAACGTAGCTCGGCCGGATTTTCCAAATTGGCAAAGGAAAGATCACCGTCTTGGATGATCGACGTGTTCAGCCAAGGGTAATAGGCTGCGCCAAAATCCAGGAAGTTGCTCGTAATGCCTTCGCGGAATCCTTTGACATCGTTTTCCGCACCGGCAGGCACGTCGAGAATCGCAAAACGTGAACGGGTGTCGTAGCCACAATGATTCAGTGCGGCATTCTGCACGTCGAGGCAGTCGTTCCAAGGCAAATTAACGGCTTCGGGTATAACCACCAACGTTGGTTCGAGCTCGCTTACCAGTTGCTCGATGCCCGCCGTGAACCGATTCTTCTCCAGATCCGTCCCGTAGTCGCCCACAGACACGATGTAGCAGGGACCGCCGCCATTGGCAAAAAACAGGACCATGTTGTAGTACAGCGTGTACGTCTGCGACGGTTGCAGTCTATAGTTCGCATCGCCGATCCGCAAGTCTGCATCATCCGACTCTGCTGTCTGCAATTGGAACTTAGGTGTCGGCGCGCCGCCAAAAAAAGCTTGGTACTCCGCCATCGACGAGATTCGCCACGGCTTGCGGTCTAAGGATTTGTTGCCGTTGGCAGCCTTCTCGGTGTAGCCGACAAACGCAGGAACCGCGGTAGGCACTTCCACAACGGAATTGGGGAATGCGCTTTTCTCGACGACATAGACCCCGGGGGTTTTCATAGTTGACATATCATATTTATTTTAGCAGTTACAATAGTTAGTAATCGTCTCCGGGCCATAGATTGACCTCGAATCCGGAGCCGGACTGTCCAGGTGGCGGAGCAGCAGCGGCGCGCCATCTTCCTCCTCCCAGAGCTTTACCCGGTAGGTATAGCGATGATTGAGCGCAACAGGCGTTGTCGATACAAAGCGCAGGGCAGTTCGCCCGTCACCGAACCGGACCTCGCCTTTCCGACTGAAGGTTAATTTACCTGCATCCTCCCGAACCTGCAGCGAACGCAGATCGCGGAAAGTACTCGGAAAAACCAAGTATTCCCAGAATCGTTCAGCCGTCCCGAATGCCAAGGTCAGCGTTTCCTCCCCAGCGCCGGGATCAAACCGCAACATCACCGAAGACCATACCCCCTCCTTGCCAACGGGCTCAAGCGCAGCGCTTTCCGACCCAAGCAAACGTGCCCCAGCGAGTGTGACGTGATAAAACAAATCGGATGTCGGCCTGATATCAAACGCCAGATCGCCCACATGGCCCGAGCGCCAAGGATCCGCCACCGGGGCAATCAATGCCCAGGTCTTAGCGCCTTGCTGCTTCCACGTGAGGCGGTGCTGCCTGAACACCTGCCTGGTTTCCGGCCTCGGCTCAACGATTAACGGACAGGGAGCGTCTTCGAAAAAAGGGTGCTGCACATGAAGTTTATGACTGATTCGATAGCGTTCCACAATAAAGCCGGGTTAGGAAGTTGCCACATTTGTATCCTGCGCACCTACCGATGCCGCAATGTCCACGATCTCGCCATCCTCCACCGTGATCATCCGCATCCGACACAGCACGGAGGGATGATAGGCAGTGTTAAGCATGCTCCACATACTCGCTTGGTCTGAATACGACATATTTATCGGTTCGACCGCATATTTTTTTCCCGATGCCGGCACCGTGATCATGGTATTGCGTTGCAGGAAGGCCAGCACACCCGAAAGGATCTGAACCGATTCGGCATACTGTTTGTCTTTAAATACCACGGAGACTAAAAAATGCAGGCTTATTTGCCATTTGGGTGCCTTGCTAACATGGCGGTTGTCCGTAATTTGCTTTTCGAAGCGAATGCCTCCCGCATTGTCTTTTTCGAAGCCCACGACGCTAACACAGACCCGGTTTGGTGCATCTGTGCCCAAATCGCCAAAAACAGGAGCTAGGAATACAATATCCCGGCTCAATTGATAAGAATATCGCAAATAATCGTTCAGTTGCTGAACGAGCGACTTCAGTGCTGGATAGATCATTGGTCTAAGTGTAAAAAAGAAGTCCAGGTAAATGACGTCATAAAAGTAGCAGGCAATGGCGAAATTTTACTTCGCCATAGAAACGACCTGCATCTTGACCAGGATATCCTCCAGCCGTTGCCGCTCCGAACTATCCAACTGGCACGACAGCCGCGCCGCTATTTCCCCCATGAACTCAACCTCTTGGCGCGAAAAGCAGAAGGCACGGGATGTAAAATCTTTTTGTTCGTAAAAATAGGCTTTCCGGGAGGCACAATACCCAATCGGCGCATGAATGCCTAGAAAAGTATCATCGCGCATGTGCTGCAGGTCGAGCTGTATCGTCCGGCGCGTCACTTGGAAACCCAAGTACCGCCGGCATTCCTCGACGATGGCTGCGGTTTTGACAAAATCCTGTTTGGACAGTAACTGGTGAATTAAGCGGTATCTTGCTACCGCAAACTTATTTATCGGCATAGGTAGTGTCCAACACGCATTTCCAATGGCGTGTAGGCTAGATTAAGGTTGTAGATGAAGGAGAGACGAAGATAAGACGTTTCCGTAGACCGATGTATGCTTTTTTGTAAAAAAAGAGAACAATCTTCGAATATTCGGCGCCACACATATCACAACAGGTTAAAACAGACTACCGTTTGCCTCGACATACGACATCTGGCCTCCCATTGGAAGGCTACCACACCGTGAAATTTTTCAGCCTGTCGGAAGGAAAAGAGTTTTGGGCTCGATCCGAATTTCGTAACAACGGAACGTGTGCCTCTTTTCCCGCCGGATAAGCTGCGGAGAAAACTCAAGCGCGTCTAAGCCTGTCGCCATAGCCGAACGAGACTACCGCATAACGTTTCTAAACTATAAATCCGGGGCGAATTGCTGGCGCAGAAGTGTTATGTTTGGCTGAAAAAGCAGAAAAACACGATGGCTAAGACTAAACTTACGATTAACAACAACGGATCCGTAAAAATTGAAGGTGATTTTGAGATTGTAGACCGCAATGGGGATACCTACGGCTTGCAGGGACGGACGGTAATTTCAATTTGCCGTTGTGGACTTTCCCAAAACAAACCTTTCTGCGATGGATCGCACCGCGGACACTTTGAGCACGATGCGATTGCGTTCGACCTGCCTCCCAAAAAGGTGTAGAACCCGCACACTCGGTGTCAACCGCAGGTTGGATCCTGTAGTTACACCGGAAACCAATTTTTAAGGTGGCCGACCAAACTGGGCGGTCCCTTGTGGGTTATCATATTTATGGAACACGACACATCGCATCCCATCAGCAGCGAAGAGTTAAAACAATTGGGGTTTACCCCGGGCCGTGCGTTCGGGATTGCTTTGGAAATCGCTAATGGGCAACACGGACAGACCCCAGAGGGCATAACGCTTCTACTGGACCAAGTACGCCAACGTCCTGAGGGCTTTATCGACAACCCCGTTTTCGGTCCTCTGGCGTCCGCCCTGACCGAAGAAGCTCAACGAGACAAGCGTCAAATACGAGCGTTACCAGCGCAGGCACCTCCGTATACCGTATATGGCACGGAATACATCGAGGCCGGTGCCAGGGAGCAAATGGATACCGCCATGCGCCTGCCCGTCACGGTGGCAGGCGCGCTTATGCCGGATGCCCACCAAGGCTATGGCCTGCCCATCGGAGGCGTACTGGCTACGGAGAATGCCGTCATCCCCTACGGGGTTGGCGTAGACATCGGCTGCCGGATGGCATTGTCAGTTTACGACATCCCGGAGAAATATTTTAACGATCACCGGGGAGTTTTCCAACGGGAGCTTATCGCTCAAACACGCTTTGGGGCGGGCAAGGGATTTAACCCCCGTGAACGAGCCAACCATGACGTTCTGGACGATCCGCTATTCCACTCCTCCTCGTTGCTGTCCAACCTCAAGGACAAAGCATGGGAACAATTAGGGAGTTCTGGCGGAGGAAACCATTTCGTGGAGTTTGGCATGCTAGACCTGCATGAGGAAGATCCTGCGCTCGGCTTACGGAGAGGGCGGTATGTCGCATTCCTGTCGCACTCTGGGTCGCGGGGGCTCGGTGCCACCATCGCTAACTATTTCACAAAGTTGGCCAAGGAGCTGTGTTCGCTCCCGCTGGAAGCGCAGAATTTGGCGTACCTAAGTTTAGATAGCGAAGCGGGTCAAGCCTACTGGGCAGCGATGACCCTGGCCGGGCATTACGCATCGGCAAATCATGAGGTTATTCACCACAAGGTGGCCACTGCGCTAGGCGCCAACGTACTGGCGACGGTCGAAAACCACCACAACTTCGCCTGGAAGGAAAAGTGGAACGGACGGGACGTCATCGTCTACCGCAAGGGCGCCACACCCGCAGGAAAGGGTTTACTGGGCATCATTCCCGGCTCGATGACCGCTCCCGGCTTTCTGGTACGTGGCAAGGGCAACTCAGCGTCCCTTAATTCGGCTTCGCACGGCGCTGGCAGACAGATGAGCCGTCGCCAGGCCACCAAACACTTCAACCGCGCGGACATGCACGCCGTACTGAAACAACATGGCGTCACCTTACTCGGCGCTGGGTTTGACGAAGCGCCGATGGCCTACAAGGATATCCACGCTGTTATGAATGCGCAAACGGCGCTGGTCGCACCCTTGGCCACGTTCACGCCCAAAATCGTGCGCATGGCGGACGACGGTAGCCGAGAAGACTAAACGCCTAGGAAAACTAAGCGGTGCCGTTTCATGTCTGGACGACGCACGTAAAGCGCCCGGATACACGCGGCTAGCCACGCCAATGCGCCTAGCAAACTGACGTGTTTCGCGGAGCACGTGATGTATGGATGCCGCGTCAGTCCGTGAGTTGCAAGGCGGATTTCACTGCATCATAATTATTAATATCCACATTCGCTAACGCCGAAGCTTCGACACCGCCTGGAATCAGTACATAGCGGAACTGGATGGACCCAAAGCCAATGGACGCTGAGTTGTCATGCGTGTAACGGGTGATATATATAACACCTGGCTTCGGCACAAAGTTAATGGTGCTTGTTTTTGCCGGCCCCACACCCGAGCCCGCATCGGAGGTATAGGGCAGCTGGACAACCGTGTTTAGGTAACGCCAGTAAACAATGACCACCCCACGATCGATGATGTTTTGGGTTAGCCGAGGCGCCGGGAGATGATTCACTTTGAGTAAGGTACCGTCAATCGTGGTATCGCGTTGCGATTGCTGAAATGACATCCAATTGCTAAAAATAACATTGGCTGTTCCAGCCGGACCTTGTGGACCCGTGGCGCCAGTAGCGCCCCGAGGACCAGCCGGACCTTGTGGACCTTGTGGGCCCGTGGCACCTGTAGCACCCCGAGGACCAGCCGGACCTTGTGGACCTTGTGGGCCCGTGGCACCTGTAGCAC
>CAYUIZ010000008.1:15874-36850 GCA_964444885.1 uncultured Sphingobacteriaceae bacterium
CCCGAGGGCCAGCTGGACCTTGCGGACCCGTTGCGCCAGTAGCGCCCCGAGGACCCTGGGCACCTGTCGCGCCCGTTGCACCCCGGTCTCCCTTTTCTCCCTTGTCTCCCTTGTCGCCTTTATCGCCTTTATCGCCTTTGTCCCCCTTTTCGCCTTGAACACCTTGTAGACCCTGTGGACCGGCATCGCCCTTTTCGCATCCTCCAAAACTCATCGCGATAGCTCCCGCCACGATGAAAACAAACATCCTTAATTTCATAATGCTTTAGTTAGTGGTTAGTTATTCGTTTTTTGTGGCGTATGGAATCATAGGTAACTTGCTGATTTAAATTGCCGTCAGCCGACAGCCACCATACTTACCGACAAGCCCAAGCAGGCTAGCGCCACGCTGTCCGTTAGCTTCTACGCCGCCTTAGCGGAATCCGCGCTGTTCAGCACGTAGATAAGCGCCTTGATTCAGGCGGTATCTAGCCATTATTCGACAAGCTTTCATCAGCTAGAAAAATCCGTTAGGGATGGATAATCATAACACGTACTAAAATCGGCGAATTGAATTGCCGTGACAATACCTAATTTGGTGTAATTCCTAATTGGGATCCATTTGTCAAGCAGGTGGGTTTGGCATGCCGAACGCCTAATGGGCGGCTAGCACCTCCATCTTGTTTAAAATATCCGGGCGAGCATGAGGGGCTCACATCGACCGCCGCTATACGGCCGCACGGCAGAAGTCGTGACACGGGATTAACGATCCTAGCCGGGTGTTCCCCGGATTAGGGTAATGAAGCCTTTGATGGTCTGCCATTGGCCATTTTCCAACCGTACTTCCAGCACATAGTAATAGGTCCCTTCCGCTAATGTGCTTCCATCCCAGTCGTTTTGGTAGCGGGTAGACTGGTAGATTTCGTTGCCCCATCGATTGAAAAGGACTAGCCGGTGTTGCGGGAAACGTTCAATGCCTTGAATCACGAACAGGTCGTTAACACCATCGCCGTTGGGTGTAAATACGTTGGGAACGGTGAGCTCGATAATATCGACGGTAGCGATGGCTTGGTTGTTGCCGATGTTCACATCCTCTTCCGTACTGGTGACGCTGGCCCACTGTGTAGCCAAGCCTTTCCGCTGGGCGGTGACCATAATGCTGAGGGAGGCAACATGGCCCGCGGGCATTGTGCCATATTCCCAGATGAGCTCGTGGGCAGCCGGATTATAGATTGCCCGCCCTTCGTACAGGCCCGAGAGTTGTTTATAGGCGACTTCGGCCGGAAGCTTTACGATGGTAGTGACGCCGGTTGCCGTGTGTTCGCTATCGTTGTGGATGAGCAATTGATAGGTGATGGCATCTCCCAATATCGCAGTAGGGCGGTCGGGCTCGTTGCGTATGTGCATATCCACCTGCACGGGTGGCAAACTATCGTCCACGATGACGTGCACGGGATCCGACAAATCCGAATCGCAGTCGTGGCCCAGCGCGATAACCGTGTAAGTACCTGGTTGAGAAGTCTCCAGACGCTCGTCGTGATATCCGTTAATCGGCTCCCCATCGCGGAGCCACAGGTACGACAGCGCATAGGCGGCATCGGCCCGCAAAACCACGGAACTACCGTGCGCAATTTGCACGGTCTGCCCCTGACCCGTGGCGTTAAGCCAAGGAATACTGAGCAAAAAAATGCCTATGATGGTCCTAAAGCGCATCAATCCGTCATCCATCTGTGTAAACCGTCCATCCCGTTCGCCAAGGTCTTCATCGTTCACCATCGGCACAGGCATGCCGTATTCGAGAAATACGGCATGCCTGACCGCTGGCTGCGGCTGCGTGCTGCAGCCGGACTACCCTGTTGTTTTGAATGAACTATCCTCGTACAGCAGCTAGCCTAATAAATTAACAGTTCAGGATAGCTGCCCGCTATTTAGTCGATTACCTCTTCGATGGTAATGTGAGGCTTACCAGGTTGTGGCGTAACCGTCACGATGCTTGCGGTAGCTTGGTCGATCCCGCCAACCCAGCCGCGGTAAATCACGTAGGGGCGGTTACGACTCGTGGGGCTATCCGAGCCCAATCCTGTATTTCTATCCTTAATTTGGTACTCCACTTCCACGAAAAACTTATACGTACCGATTTCAGCGATTTCAGGATTATACGATGCATTGGTTCCGACCTCAGTCGCGCCAGTAATATCGGCTTTGGATGCATCAATCGTGGGAAAATCCGTGTTTTCGCGTGTAAACGGATCGGTCGCGTTCGTTGATTTCACAGCATACCAGCGGTAGTTGAACGCAAATTCATCAACCTCCGGTGTTCCTTCATACCCGTTGTACGCAATCCCACTGACTGCTAACTGGACGTTGGTTTGATCGGCAACATCGGATTCACAATACTGCAAAAATTCGCCTGTATTGGCTGCCGTGACTGTTAATGGTGGCAAAACAAAGACCACGAAAACCTCTACGTTATCTGGATCGCAAGCTAAATCTGGATCGGTTCCTTCCGGTATTATCCGAGCGCTGACTCGGTAATAGTGATAGCCTGGAGCCACTCCGGTTTGCGCTAATGTGGGGGAATCAGCCCCCACCGGACTATAAGCAGTACCGTCCGTGCCGTGTTCCCACGTATAATGCGTAAAAGCAAGACCGCGATCCTCTTCATGATCCTCAATGGCACTGGCCCGTAGCGTAAACGCATTTGCTACGTCCGGATTATGAAATAGAATGGAATTAATCAGTTCTTCATCGAAACTCGCTATTGAAGGACTAAAAAGCGATCCTCTAGCTAACGAGCCAGCTGTCGCTGTGTTTTGGGGGCCTAAGGGATCAATCGGACCTGGAGGGGTCGGCGATTGTGCCAACAAGTTTGTCGTCAAGGTTAAAAACAGGCCTACCAAGCCCATTTTCAACAGGGTAGTTGTTGTTTTCATAGATTTTTGATGTTGATTTTTCGTGTTCTATTTAATTATATTGCTGTTTTCAGTTTTGCACGTCCGTGATGGTCAGGTGGGGACGCCCTGGTTGTGGAAGCACGGTGATGACGATGGGATACCCGGCGCTTTCACATCCCGTTACGGTGTTCCTGACCGTCAACGTACCATCGTACTGGCCCATTCTTGCTGATGGAGGTATAGCTATCGAAAGCTGGCCGTCACCGGGCAACGTCGCATTTGGTACATTTTCGAATCCCAAGGGATTTCCGGCCCATTCAATACGGTATTCGTTTGCGCCATTCAGTACATTGGAGAAATTTAATTGTGCTGCTATGTCGCCCTCGCAAATGGTCGGGATTGCCAAAAGGGTGATTTCAGGCAAAGAAATGACCGTAGCGTCTACGCGCACCCGCGGTGACACGCATCCGGTCACCGGATCCACTGCTTCAATATAATAGGTCCCACCTACAGAGACGGACGAGGAAGGGAGCGGGGAACCGCCGGTCGCCACCGTATAGTACAGATAATCGTAGTGG
Organism: uncultured Sphingobacteriaceae bacterium; assembly: GCA_964444885.1. Taxonomy (GTDB): domain Bacteria; phylum Bacteroidota; class Bacteroidia; order Sphingobacteriales; family Sphingobacteriaceae; genus CAYRGQ01. Next base: position 19,326 of record CAYUIZ010000008.1, read on the forward strand.
TCTGGCTGATAGTTTGCAATGCCTTCGGATAAGTCGACGCTTCCACAATCGATCAAAACCTCGTCTATGGCCATTGCTCTCGGCGATCGGCTAACTTCATATACACGCAGCGATGAAAGGGCCGTCACCGTATTGTCAAACCGTAGCTCTACCCGGTCAAAAACGTCCTGTATGTTATAGACAAGCTCGTATTTATTAGTTCCCGGAAGCAAGCGCAAGCTGAGCAGTGGATTAGTAGCTGCCAATGGTGGGCCAGCGGGCTGATGTCTTAAATAAGGCTGAATGGTGAAGGACGATAACAACCCCAGATCGAGCACGCTACCCGGACTCTCCAATATAACGCGCAGCTTCTGGTCTGACTGGGACGGTGCTTGGAAAATGGTGTTCAAATAAATTGTATTTAATGCGCCAACACCGACATTCATTTGCGCATACTCATCAAGATTACCGCTAATAGCATGATAAGGATTGACAACGCCACCAAGGGTTGTCAAGAGATTGAGCGTAGCTGACCGTGTGCCAGACAGTACATCAATTGCCTGGTTTCGTGTCTCACAAGTTAATGGCTCATTGGAACTTTCCATCACATAGGCATGAAAGAAATCAGCAGATGCGGATAGACCAAGCGCAGAAGTTAACCGAACCCGGACACCCTGATAGGGTACATTGGGAACTATTGTTATCTCAGACTCCCCCGCACCACTCAACAAAGCGAGAAGATCGCCACCGGTTACTTGACTGCCAACATTGTCGCGATACCAGGTTTGGGTAAGGAAACCTTCGCTCCTCAAATTCGTAATTGGCTGAATTTGAATACCGGTGAGTACACCCAAAAGCTGACTGGGCAAGCTTAATTTTAGCGTAATAGGTGTGCCGGCCGGAAAAGTCGGAGAGCCATTCGCGTTCGTCGCATTTGGATTGGGATTGAAATCTACCACCTGTTCGGCGTAGGTCAGCCCCAGTGCACCTATTCGAAACTGCAGGGTGGAAGCTGTACGCGGATTGCCATTGATTACATTTCCGGCATTAGCAACGCTTCCTCCCAGCTCAAGTAAAGATGCTGAAAAATCGTGTTGCCTCGTTGCGTATCGTCTCACCTGGTCTTGCCCATACCCCTCCGCTACCGCGCCGATCAACAGCACAGCAAGCAAAAGCAGCATGCGGCTATAGGAGATGATATAAGGTTGGTAACCGGCGTAAATATTACTCATAGGCAACTTAAGTCTAGGCTATCTGGCGGGCTGAACGAGTAGCGCGTACCGATCACATTGATAGATGTTCCCGTTTGCTTTTTAATAGCTCGCGAGCATGAGAGATAACCGGCAGACACGGTTTTATAAATGCAGATGTTACCAGCAAACATAATTAACTTTTTTTTCAAAATGCTGGAAAACAAGACGTGGTAAATACCTGAAAACGCACTTTTTAAACCGCGAACAATGAGATATTTCGGGGTTAGTAATTAAAAAAAAGGATAATTCTAGCTGACGAAGTAAATCCGCAGAGCAACACCTAGGCAGGCAAAGACGATATAATTGTAATGGTTTGCCCTGGTGGAAATTGCTTTTGAGGGGCGAGGCGGCGAGCCATAAAACCGATGGACGGATAGCTAGGAAATCCCAGCACGCCTCCTCGTCGATACGGATGCAGACTCCGTTCTCATTCCTACATCGCTTCATTATACGAACTATTGATTATCTTTGGTATCAAGCGCGCTTTTAGCACTATATTTCCCGCTATGAGCCTCAATTTGCGAACGCACGTTCCCCGATGACACCCAGCAGCACACGCCCAAACAGGACATCCGCTATCATCAGCCCAGCCGCGCTATGGATTTAGTATCAAACAAGCCGTTTTGGCTAATAAAAAATGGCCTGCTCAACGCTTACCCCGCTTTACGAGCGGCGGACTCGTGCGACGTCCTGATCGTGGGAGGCGGCATTACGGGGAGCCTGATTGCGCACCAATGCGTAGCCGACGGCTACGACACCATCCTCATCGATAAGCGGGAGATTGCCAACGGAAGCTCAGCGGCGACCACGTCCATGTTGCAATACGAAATCGACACCCCGCTCTACGCGCTCACCGAAAAAATCGGGGAAAAGGGCGCGCGCGCCAGCTACGAAGCCTGTGCGGCGGCCATCATTCGTTTGGGTGAAATTACCAAACGGATAAAGTCGAAGGCCGGCTTTGACCGCAAGGATTCCTTGTACTTCGCGTCCTACAAGAAGGACACGCCTTGGCTGCTCCAAGAATATGAGGCCCGGAAACAAGCCGGATTTGACGTCGACTGGATGGATTCGGACGACATCGACGCCGCGTATCGGATACAACACGCGCATGGCGGCATCCTGTCCCACCTGGGCGCCAGCGTTGACGCCTTTAAGCTAGTCCACGAACTGCTGTCCTACAACCAAAAGAAAGGCTTGCGCGTCTACGACCGCACCGAATTGAAGAAGGTCGACTACCGGTCCGGATATAACGAAGTAACGATGCAAACCGGCGCAACCGTGAAAGCGAAACGGATAATCTATTGCGTAGGCTACGAAAGTGCGTCCATGATTAAGGAAAAATTCGTCGATTTAATCAGTACCTACGCCATCGTTTCGGAAGTGGAGCCCGAACTCAACCATCCCTACACCGGGCTGTTGATTTGGAATACGGCAGCACCATACAGCTACATGCGCACGACCGACGACGGCCGGATGCTGATTGGCGGGGAAGATGAGGAGTTTGTCGATTCCGAGCGGCGGGACGGGATGATTACCAGGAAAAAGGAACGGCTCGCCAAGGTTCTTGCCAAGCACCTGCCACACCTCCCCTTCCAGACCGACTTCGCCTGGGCAGGCACATTCGGGCAAACACAAGACGGGCTGCCCTATATCGGGAAGCATCCAGACTTCAAAAACAGCTACTTCGTACTCGGTTTCGGAGGGAATGGCATCACCTTTTCGGTCGTGGGCATGGACATGGCGAGCGCCTGGCTAGCGGGAAAACGCCACGCGCTGGACAAATGGTTTGGCTTCGGACGCTGAGCACTACCGGTCTTTGCCTGTTGCCCCGCCACGCGCTTGCGGCTGCCGTGCCGGCCGGGGGCCACGCTTGTGAATGATCAGCCCGTTGAGGAAATTACGCAACAGCTGGTCGCCACAGGGCTTGAAATTCGGGTGGTCTTCGTTGCGGAAGATTGCGCCCAATTCGGTTTTTGTAACCCTAAAATCCACCAAGGCGAGTACCTTGATAATATCGTCGTCGGTGAATTTTAAAGCGACCCGAAGCTTTTTCATGATGTCGTTGTTGCTCATGCTACACGTTCGTTATCTGAATAACCAAGCCCCAAAGATAGGCAAAACTGTGGAATCACGCCCGTACTTGGCACGTGGGTTTCCGCCAAAAAAACCGGCCCCGTAAAAACAAGAAAGCTAGCCCTCCCCTCATAACCCTGAACCTATATCTCTCATCCATATGTATAGATTTTATTGATGAGACATCAACAAAAACGATTATCTTTCTAAGCGCGAATACCTTACCTTTACAAGGTAATTTAAAATAACCCTATAGTATATTAAACACCCTACGGAAATGGACGAGAAAAAATCAAAACTAACTAGGCAAACAGGTGCACCCGTTCCGGACAATCAAAACGTGCAAACGGCCGGCCCAAGGGGTCCAATGCTGATGCAGGATTTTTGGTTCTTGGAAAAAATGGCCAACTTCGATCGAGAAGTCATTCCCGAGCGGCGGATGCATGCCAAAGGCTCCGGCGCTTTTGGAACATTCACCGTGACGCATGATATCACGCAATACACCAAAGCACACATCTTTAGCGAAATCGGAAAGAAAACGGAAATGTTTGCCCGTTTCTCGACCGTAGCTGGCGAACGTGGCGCTGCGGATGCGGAACGCGACATCCGGGGCTTCGCGCTGAAGTTTTACACCGACGAGGGCATTTGGGATTTAGTCGGCAACAACACGCCTGTCTTCTTCTTCCGCGACCCGATGAAGTTCCCCGACTTGAACCACGCCGTAAAGCGCGACCCACGCACGAACCTGCGCAGCGCGAATAACAACTGGGATTTCTGGACACTCCTGCCCGAGGCGCTTCACCAGGTGACCATCGTCATGAGCGACCGCGGCATTCCCCGCGGCTACCGCCACATGCACGGTTTCGGAAGCCACACCTACAGCTTTATCAATAAGGATAACATCAGGCATTGGGTGAAATTCCATTTCCACACACAGCAAGGGATCGAAAACCTGTCTGACCAAGACGCCGCCACACTGATCGGTACCGACCGGGAATCATCACAACGCGACTTGTTTGACGCCATCGAGCAGGGAGATTTCCCTAAATGGAAGCTCTTCGTGCAGATCATGACCGAGGACGACGCGAAAAATTACCGGTTCCATCCCTTTGACCTGACCAAAATCTGGTCGAAAAAGGACTTCCCGCTGATTCCCGTCGGCGAGTTCGAGCTGAACCGCAACCCCGAAAACTATTTCGCTGATGTGGAGCAAGCTGCCTTTAACCCGACAAACATCGTTCCCGGCATCGGCTTCTCGCCCGACAAAATGCTGCAGGGGCGGCTGTTTTCCTACGGCGACGCCCAGCGCTACCGCCTCGGGGTAAACCATTTCCAGATACCCGTCAATAAGCCACGCTGCCCCTACCACGCCTTCCACCGCGACGGTGCCATGCGCGTAGATGGCAACTATGGCGGTACGCTGCACTACGAGCCAAATAGCTACGGCGAATGGCAGGAACAACCCGACACGCAAGAGCCCGCACTGGAGCTCGAAGGCGTTGCCTACGCACACAACTTCCGCGATGACGACGAGGATTACTACACGCAGCCCGGCGATCTTTTCCGTATCATCAAAGCGGACGGAAAAGCCGATGCACTCTTCCAAAACACGGCAGCCAACATAGGCGGCGCGGAAAAGTTCATCCAGATACGCCACATCCGCAACTGCTACAAAGCTGACCCCGAATACGGCGAAGGCGTAGCAACAGCCCTGGGTCTGACCATGGACGAAGTCAATAGCTTCGACATGACACCCCACGACAAGTGGGCACCGCGGCCGACCAGCCGCTAGGCGACGCTAGACTAGAAAGAAGAGGCTGCATCAATACATTCCAATCTGTTGATACAGCCTCTTTTCATTGTTGCCACCACACCGATTCGTGGAAATTAAAACGATCGACGATCGCTGCCCGGCCATACGACGCCGTGTCACAAACAGGGTCGAAAACCAGCGACACGCGACCAAGAAACCCCTATTCAGGTCTATTTGACGGATAAAACCGGCATGTTTTCAACCTCATTCCGATAAAAAGGCAAAAAAACCAATTTTTTTCACATAACTGCCTATATATTAAATCTATTTATCTACCTTTGCAGTCCTGATTAGAAATCGGGAAAAGGAGATATTTAATTAATGGCAAAAAAACAAGAAGCAGAAAAGGAGCTAGCAGCCAAAACGGCTGAACTTCAAGACACTGAGAACACCTTGGTGAGAGAAAAAGAAAGCATCGAATCAGAAGCTGATTCAGCGCTTATTGACGAAATCAAATCCAACACCTGGATCACGCCCGACGCGGACTTTGACTGGGACAAGGATGACAAAGGTTTCGGCAACTACAGCGACGAGGAGCGCGTCAAGCTCGAAGAGCAATACGCAGGCACGCTCAACTCCATCAACCGTGGGGAAATCGTCGAGGGTATAGTCGTATCCATCAACAACAAAGACGTGGTGCTTAACATCGGATTCAAATCCGACGGTTTGGTATCCGCATCTGAATTCCGCGACATGCCCGAACTCGCCGTTGGCGACACGGTTGACGTCTTCGTTGAAGCGCAGGAAGATGCCAACGGTCAGTTGGTTCTATCGCGCAAACGTGCCAAAACCCAAAAATCATGGGAGGCTATCAACGAAGCGCTTGAAAACGACACGATCATCGACGGCTACGTTAAGAGCCGCACCAAAGGTGGTCTTATCGTTGACATCAAAGGTGTCGAAGCGTTCCTTCCTGGTTCACAAATCGATATCAAACCCATCCGTGACTACGACATCTATGTCGGCAAGACGATGGAGTTTAAAGTGGTTAAGATTAACCACGAATTCAAGAACGTTGTTGTATCGCACAAAGTGCTGATCGAGGACGACTTGGAAAACCAAAAAACAGAAATTGTATCCAAACTGGAAAAAGGCCAGGTATTGGAAGGCACGGTCAAAAACATTACCGATTTCGGTGTATTCATCGACTTGGGTGGCGTAGACGGCTTGTTGCACATCACCGATATCTCTTGGGGACGGATCGACCACCCACGGGAAGTCCTTTCGCTGGACGAGACTGTCAACGTGGTGGTGCTGGACTTCGACGACGAGAAAAAACGCATCGCGCTCGGCTTGAAGCAGCTTACTGAGCATCCTTGGGAGTCGTTAAACCCTGAATTGGTCGTTGGTTCGCGCGTGAAAGGCAAAGTGGTTACCGTTGCTGACTACGGCGCATTCTTGGAAATCACGCCAGGCGTAGAAGGCCTGATCCACGTATCCGAAATGTCATGGTCGCAAAACCTGCGTAGCCCTCAGGAATTCCTGAAAGTAGGCGACGAAGTGGAAGCAGAAATCCTGACGATGGATCGCGACGACCGCAAAATGAGCCTAGGCATCAAGCAATTGACGCCTGACCCATGGAAAGACATCGCCCTGCGTTACCCGATCGGTGCCAAGCAGAAGGCCGTTGTTAAAAACATGACCAACTTCGGCGTGTTCGTCGAATTGGAAGAAGGCATTGACGGTTTGGTTCACATCTCCGACTTGTCTTGGTCCAAGAAAATCAACCACCCTGCTGAGTTCACGAAAGTGGGCGAAGAGATGGAAGTGGTTGTATTGGAACTGGATGAAGACAACCGCAAGCTGAGCTTAGGCCACAAGCAACTGGAAGAAAACCCATGGGATACCTTCGAGACCATCTTTACCTTGGATTCTATCCACGAGGGAACGGTCATCAAAGTAGGAGAAAAAGGCAATATCGTTGCCCTGCCCTACGGTGTTGAAGGTTTCTCGCCAGCCAAGCACAGTGTGAAGGAAGACGGCACTTCGCTGAAAGCAGAAGAGACGATCGACTTCAAAATCATTGAATTCAACAAAGAAAACAAACGTTTGGTGATCTCGCACTCCCGCATTTGGGAAGACGAGCGGGCCGAAGCGCGTGTAGAAGAATTCAACAACCGCAAGAAAGAAGCTCGCGCAGCTTCCTCAGCGGTGAAGAAAGTGAAAGATTCGGTCGAGAAGTCTACGTTAGGCGACTTGGACGTTCTTGCACAATTGAAGCAACAACTGGAAGGCGAAGAGAACAAAGGTTCTAAAAAATAAGCTGCCCAGCACGAGCATAGCAAGCCATCCGTCAGCCGACGGATGGCTTTTTTTATGAGCGCCAAAACCAACCATTCCTTAGTTTCCGCATCGTTGAATAACCACCTCGCAAGCCTATGCCGTTTATCACGCCAAATCGGATCAGCACAAAAACGGAAATCCACGTAAACCTCGATAACACCGAATCCTACACAATACGCAATCAAGGTTTCGGATCGTATGTGTAGATAAAAGGTGTGTCGACACACGTATATATTCCCGTTCAGGAATCGCTGGATGAAATAGCCCGTCTGACACGTGATTTAAAACAATCGTCATTCCTTATTAAAACCGTTTTAAATCATTAGCCCACGCTAGCCCTGCTCATCACTTGCCAGCGTCGTCCCTTATCGCTTGCCCCAGCGAACCTCGGTTCGACACAATCCGAATAACTTCGCTATCAACGTATTAGTTCGGATTCATAAGTCGCTTATTACCCCTGTATTTTTTATCTTCCCGTTCTGCCGCTGATCGATTTTAATGGATAGATCAGAAAACAACCTTGTTTATTATTAATAATTAGTCTAAATTAGCAAAGTTTTAGAAACGGCTTACAGTGGATATCAGACGATATTTTTCGCAGATAATTGTTTTACTAGTTCCCATATTCCTCCCGGTAGTGGCGCTCGCCCAGTCGACCACGCTAGGCGCGATCAGCGGTTCCGTTGTCGACCAACGAGAAAACACGATTGCAGGCGTGTCCGTTCAGCTAACAGGGCCAACCACTGCGCGCCACGTTACCCCTTCGGATGGCACATTTGCCTTCCGTAATCTACCGGCTGGCGACTACACACTGACCCTTACCCACATCGGATACCAAACCCATACGCAGTCGCTGACACCGCACGGCAATACCGCGGCAATCATCGTAGCGTTGATATCGGAATCAACCGAACTGGAAAGCGTCACGATCACCGGCAAAACCGAAACCCAGCAGGCCCGCGAACAAGCCATTCGGGCCGTCGTGGTCGATACGCGCGAAGTAGCCGAACAGCCCGTAACCCTAGCCGAACTGATGAACCGGTCGCCGGGCGTACGCATTAGGCAAAGTGGTGGACTGGGCAACGCCGTAGACGTATCGGTCAATGGATTCCAGGGCAACTCGGTCCAATATTTCCGCGACGGCATTCCGCTTGAATACCTAGGCGGGGGCTACGGACTTAACAATGTTCCCGTTAACCTGTTGGAGCGTGCCGAAGTTTACAAGGGTGTAGTCCCTGTGACCCTGGGTGGCGATGCGCTCGGGGGCGCCGTGAATCTAGTTACCCGAAAACAGACGGGCTCCATGCTCGATATTTCCTATGAAGCGGCCTCATTCAACACGCATATCGCTAACGTCTCTGCATACCATAACGACGCCACTAACCGCTGGTTCGTTGGCTTAGATGCTTTTTACAACTATTCGGACAACGACTACCTGGCAGACGTCGAAGTCGTCAACGAAAATTCCAACCTCGTGCCGGCCACGGTCCCTTTGTTTCACAACGGTTATAACCACTATTTCGTCGAAGCCTATGCGGGTGTGCAAAACCGGGTTTGGGCAGACGAACTGCGATTTTCGATCGCCCGGTACGACATCGACCGCCAGTCGCAGCACCCGGCATTGATGACCAATCCCTATGGAGCACTGGCCGTACACAACCAGGGCTGGATACCCAGCTTGCGTTTCAAAAAAGATATTGGTGGCAGACTTGCCGTTGACCAATTCCTATCGTACAGCGCCGTCAACCGTTCGCGGATAGACACGGTACGGGGGACGTACGACTGGCACGGCAATTTCACGCCCCGCGAAGGAATCGGGGAAAGCCCCAGACGCTCATTTTCCGACATTGACTTTACCGGAATAATCAGCCGGACCAACCTCTCCTATCCCATCCGGGACGGACAGCGGTTGATGGCGAATATCGTTTACAACCATAGCACACGCCTGGGCGAGGACCCCTATGGTTTCCGCTTTGCCGGCACCGACATCGACATCCTGACGAAAGAAGCCACGTACGCAAAAACCATTGCGGGCCTGGCATGGGAATCCAAGTGGCTCGAGGATCGGCTGACCAATCAGTTGACGGGAAAATTCTTCCATTTCAGCACCAAAGGCATTAACGGATTTATGGCAAATGCCACCGATCTCGATGATGTTACCACGTCATCCAATAGCAACTGGGGAATCGGAAACGCTCTCAAATATACGCTAGGCGACCGGCATATGCTCCGGGCATCGGTGGAATTGACCAACCGCTTGCCCCGTGAGAACGAGCTTTTTGGCGATAACGACACCCGCGCGCCGAACTTCGACCTGAAGCCCGAACGCAGCATGAATGCGAACCTCGCCTACCGCTATCAAGCCCCAAAGCTGACCGCCGAGTTGTCGGGCTTCTACCGAAAAACGCAGGGGATGATCCTGCTCGTGCCCGTACAGCCCCCATTCGCCCAGTACCAGAACCTGGACAGCGTGCGCGGTTACGGGTTTGACATTGACCTGGCTTACCGGATATCCCCGAACGTGCAGTTAACCGCGAACGCCACGTGGCAAGACAACCGCATGGTCGATATCGCGGACGGACTGCACAATTGGATTGAGGGAACGCGGCTGCGCAATACGCCGTATTTCTTTGCCAATGCCGGCTTAACCGGTGATTTCAGTTCGATACTGACGCAAAACGACCGCCTCAAGCCGTACGTCCACTGGAATTTTATCCGGGAGTTTTACCTCAACCACATCCCCCGCCAGAGCGAACCAAGTGGATTCTTGGGGCTATTTGGCAAGTCGGGCGTACCGGTCACCAATGTGGTACCCAACCAGCATTTACTTAGCGCGGGCTTCACCTACTTCGTCGGTGGACAGCCCCTATCCATTGGGGTAGAAGTCAAGAACCTGGCGGATGCGAAGCTATACGACTATTACAAAATCCAGCGCCCGGGGCGCAGTTTCCATATCAAATTGAATTACCATTTTACGCGCACACACTAACACATATTATATTCAACAACCATGAAGTACACACACATAACACCACTATTATTAGTCCTTGTATGCCTAGCGGCCATCTCGTGCAAAAAAGACAACAATGACAATCCGAATTATTCCGAACACAAGTACGTTTTGATAACGCTAAGCGACCGGGTTTCGGGCAACAAAGCGGGGTATATCAGTGCGTTTAGCACCTTTCCGGAAGGCACAATATCCAACGTCGGTGCTGGTTCTTTGGAAGGCGAAGGCATGGGCGGATGGAGAACGTATGGAGACATGATATTCAAAATGTTCTCTACAGCATCAAACAGCCAAGGCATTGAAAAAATAAAGGTGGCTAAGGATGGAACGGTAACGGTCGACAAAACAATCACTCCAAAAGATCCAACCGAGGCAAGCAAATACAATGGGAACGGCAATTTAGTAATTGAAAATGCCACTTCTGGGTATTATTGGGATGCATCCGAGCCCTACAAAATCCAAAAGTTCAATCCAACGACCATGGAAAACACAGGATCGATGGATTTTGAGGAAAAAGTAAAAGAACGGGTGACACCCGACGTAGCTTTCGCTGCCATCGGACAAAAATTCCTAGCGATAAAAGGCGGTAAACTATTTGCCAACCTTACGTACGCTAAGGTTAAGCAGGCTACCAGCCAGATCGGCTTTTTTGACGATCTATACAGTGACGTTTATATTGCCGTAATTGATCTTGCGACAGGTAATTGGGAATCGGTCACCACGATAGAAAACACGGGTAGCATCGCCTACATCAATGAAAACCACATGTATGATTTTGACGACAACGGCGACTTGTACATCGTGACCCAAGGCACTCACATCAATGGATTAGGCGGCAAATCGAAAATTGCACGGATTAAAGCCAATGAAACCGCCGTGGACAAAACTTGGGAAATGCATTTCTCAGACTTTCGCCCCGAAGACAACGGCAAATTCGTCAATGTTTTTGCGAAAAACGGCCGTTTGCTCATCACCTTAAACACAGTCACATTAACTGGAGGTGGCAGTGGCAATATCAACGCTGCGGATATCTGGGAATTCTACAGTGTGGACGTCAATAGCCCAACTACATATAATAAGATCGGGGGGATACCCGTAGGTACAAACCCCGGCGCCGCTATGTTGGCATCCGAGGTAGACGGAAAAGTGTATCTGCGAGGTGCATCGTTAAACTCGGGCAACGGATATTACGAATACGATTACTCCACCAACTCGGCCTCACTGGTATTCAGCGTAGAGGTCGGCGGTGCCGTTTCCGGTTTCTACAAAGTAAAAGCCCAATAACAACATGCACAAAGGGATCGGGTTTGTATTACTGGCCTTGCTGATGGTCGCACCATTCGCGAGCATGGCACAACACACCCTCACGGTACTGGTAACGGATATTCCCGACACCCACCCCGCGGATCCCGTATACCTCACGGGCAACTTCAATAGCTGGAGTCCGGCCGATGATTCCATGCGTCTGCAGCGCCACGCTGACGGCAGTTTGGGCATCAGTATCGTGTTGCACGACGTACCGAGCGACCGACTGGAATTCAAATTTACCCGTGGCGACTGGCAACGGTCCGAATCCACGGCAGAAGGCCGGCTGGAAGGGCCTCGCCTCGCCGAGCTCAACCGCGATACGACCATTATCTGCCAGATCAAGGGATGGCGGGATGATTTCCCACCTTCTACGGCATCACCTAACGTGCATTTGGTCGATTCGGCTTTCTACATGCCGCAGCTGGATCGCCATCGCACCGTTTGGGTGTACCTGCCCGAAGACTACGCAACGTCAGGCGAGCGCTACCCCGTACTGTATATGCACGATGGACAGCACCTTTTTGACGAAGCGACCTCACAAGGCCGTATCGGACCTATCGAGTGGGGCGTGGACGAAGTCCTCGATACCGCCCAGGCCAAGTGCATTGTGGTGGCTGTCAATCACCAAGCCGACTATGCCAACCGCGTCCCGGAGTTTTACTACCGCCCCAACGAGGAATACCCCAACGTAGAGGGGCCTGCGTATTTGGCCTTCATCGCCGAAACCCTGAAACCCTACATCGACGCGCATTACCGCACCCAGCCCGGACCCGCTAGCACGGCCATGGCAGGCAGTTCCTTAGGGGGGTTGATTACCTTGTATGCCGGATTGGCCTATCCGGAAGTGTTCGGATCACTGGGCGTGTTCTCTCCTTCCATCTGGCTCGACTACGGCAATACGGAGAAGGAGCTCACCGGACTGCGTAACACCCCAATTATCGACACCCAAGGCTATTATTTCTATGTGGGGGCAAGTGAGACGCGACGCAAACCGGACATGACATTCGTGCGCATGGACGACGACGTGCATCGCGCGATCGCATTGTTGCGCGAGGCCGCCAGTCCGGAACTGGCCCTGGCGATTAACCCGGTCGGTCGGCACGGTGCCCTCTACTGGCGCGACGCCTTTCCTGTCTTTTACCAGTGGTTTGCCGACCGGGTCCGGCAATCCGAAACAGCTGTAAACTAATGACCCATTCCCTATGCATCTTTTAACTAAACACATAACAAACGACACAATGAACTCCATACGAACCCCTTTTCTTCGCACAGCCAGCTTATTTACAGTTGCTTCCTTCGCCTTCGTTGGTGCTGCTACCCTGCCGGCTCAGGCGCAAACGCTGGTGAAGACCGAAAAAATCAGCACGAATTCCAACGTGTACCAACCTGTTTACAATCCGAAAGACGGATTCGTCTACGTATCGGGCGCGGCGCAGCAGGGCGCAACCGGAAAGATTTACAAAATCGATTCCAAGTCGCTCAAAACGGTGGACAGCATTGCCGTGCCCGAGTCGGCACCCATGGGATTAGGCATTAGCGTCAACACGCAAACGCTCTACGCGACCAATAGCCGGACGGGTATTGTGACGGCCATCGACCTAAAAACCGGCAAGCAGACGCATATCGAAGCTGATGCGGAAGGCCGTTCGCCCCGCGAAATCCGCGTAGACGAATCGCGCGGCCTCGTGTATGCCAGCAGCGTACGTGGCGGAGGCCTTTGGGTCATTGATGCCAAAACCAATAAATTCCTGAAATTTTACGGTGACCTCGGTGGCGCCATCACAGGCCATTACGTGGATGAGGCCAACAACATCATCTATGCAACGGCTATGCGCGACGACGAAGTGGTCGTTGTGGACGGCGCTACGGGCAAGGTACTGAAGAAGTTTGACGCCCACGGCGAGCGCCCCACCAACGTGCACCACGATGCCGTAGGCAACCGCTTGTTCGTGGCTAACCAAACCACGGAGAACATCACTGTATTGGATGCTGAAACGGGCGCACTTATCAAAGCCATCCCTACAGGTGCTGGCGCACTGGGTGTCAACCATGATCCCGAGCGTAACCGTATTTATGTAGCCAACCGTCATGGTCGCACGGTGACCGTCATCGACGGCACAACGCTGGAAATCATCAAGAATTTCGAGATTGGCGCACTGCCTAACACCGTTGCGATCAATTTTGAAACTGGCGACGTCTATGTGACCAACAAGGAAGCGGTGCGCGAGCGCGGCGAAGACGCACCCGAGCCAATTCCAGCTCCGGAAGCGGATTCCATTAGCTTGATCAAGCCGTAATATGCACTTCCATAGTGAGGGGGATGGCTACCGGATGCCGGTCGTCGCCCCCTCCTATTTAGTTAACAATAGCCCTACTAGTCATGAATAATACAATTAAAAAGCTTTTCGCAGGAATCGTGCTCATTGGCATGGTGGCCGGATCGCTATTCGCCCAGCCCATTACCGTGACGGATGTCGTGGGGCGCGAAGTAACCATCCCCGCTCCCGCCAAACGGGTGATTTTGGGCGAAGGGCGCCAATTGGTCACCCTCAGCCTGCTGGTGCCCGAGCCTGTCGATATTTTGGCAGGCTGGGCAGGCGACTTTATCCGCTCCGGTGGTCTGCTCTACGAAGCCTACCGCGAAGCCTACCCTGCGCTCGACAAGGTGCCGCTGATCGGCTCCTCGGGCAAAGAGACCGTATCAACGGAGCAAATCATCGCACTAAAGCCGGATTTAGCCATCTTCGGCTCGGGCTCGCATGGCCCCGACGCGAAGTCGGGTGACGTCATCCGCCAACTCGAAGCCGCGGGCATTCCGATCGTCTTTATCGATTTTAGGCTCCATCCCTTCAAAAATACGGTGCCTAGCCTTGAAATTCTCGGCAAGGTACTGGGCGCGGAACAACAAGCCAATGAATACATCGCTTTTTATAATCGCAGGATGAATTACATCCGTGGCACACTGGCCAAGCACCCGAACCTGCCCCGCCCAAAGGTGTACATGGAAATGATCCGTGGCAATGTGCCACCGGGCTCCCCCGGTAAAGGCAACCTGGGTGAGTTCATCGAGTTTGTCGGCGGCAACCACATTGGCAAGATTCTGCCTGGCGAAGTCGGCACGCTCAATATGGAATACGTGATCGGCGAACAGCCCGACATTTATATTGCTACTGGCATTGCCCTGCCGGGGGAGGACGGCTTGGTCATCGGATACGGCATCCAAACAGGCCAGACACAGCAGAGCCTAGGTGCGCTGGCAGCCAGGCCCGTTGTGAGTCCGCTGACGGCAATCCAGGAAAACCGGGTGTACGGCATGTGGCACCTCTTCTACGATTCGCCGTTGAACATCGCGGTGGTGGAGTCCCTCGCAAAATGGACGCACCCCACGCTGTTCGGAAAACTGCAGCCCCATGGCCTGCTACAAGAAATAAACCGCAAATTTTTGGCTTTGCCGTTTAAAGGTGTTTACTTTGCGGAATTGAAGAAATAAGACCCCCAATATTGTCGGAAACAACAGTACAATCCATCGCCAAGGGCTATAGGCAACAGTTCACAAAACGTATTTTGTTGCTGATTTCCCTTGGCGTAGCTACGCTCATATCATTTTGCATAGACATCGCCGTGGGACCGTCCACGTTGCAGTTTCGCGATGTCATCGATGCAATCCTCTCCCCCGACAGCGTGGAGCTTGCCACGCGGGTTATCGTGTGGGAAGTGCGTATGCCTTACTCAATCATGGCGCTCTTGGTGGGCGCCGCCCTATCCATCGCCGGTTGCGAAATGCAAACGATCATGAACAATGCCATGGCCAGCCCCTTCACCTTGGGAGTCTCCGCGGCAGCTTCGTTTGGCGCGGCCTTAGCGATTATTATTGGTGTCAGCATCCCCGGCGTGGCCGGCGAATGGACCGTGATCGTCAACGCCTTTCTGTTTGCATTCGGTGCTACCCTACTTTTGCAGGCACTGTCATCAATGCGCGGTGCAGGCTCCGAAGGGTTGGTGCTTTTCGGCATTGCCTTAGTGTTTACGTTCAACGCGTTCACGGGCATCATGCAATACATGGCCAGTGCCGAAGCCCTGCAGCAGTTTATTTTCTGGAGCCTAGGCTCGCTGACAAAGGCCAATTGGGAAAACATCACGCTGCTAGCTATTATTTTTGCCTGCGTGGTCCCATTTTCACTGGCTTCGGCGTGGAAGCTCACCGCCCTCCGCTTGGGGGAGGACAGTGCGCGCAGCTTCGGCGTGCGCGTATCAAGATTGCGCTTTCTCTCGCTCCTGCGCGTCAGCATTCTCACAGCCGGATCCGTAGCATTCGTGGGCACCATCGGATTCATTGGACTGGTAGGACCACACATTGCCAAATTGCTAATCGGCGAAGACCATCGGTTTTCGTTGCCGGCTAGTATCCTGTCCGGCGCGTTGATCATGTCGTTAGCATCCATTGCCAGCAAGGCGATCGTCGGCGGCGCAATCATTCCGGTAGGCATCGTTACTTCGCTCATCGGCGTGCCCGTATTTATTATATTAATCTTCAACAAACGCAAACGGTCCTAATCGCAGCAATGTCATTAGCTTCCCTCCATATCGACCAGTTGGTTGCCGGCTATCCCGGCAAACCGGTGCTCCAAGACCTGACACTGCCCCATTTCGAAACGGGACACGTGACGGTCTTGACCGGACCAAACGCCGCAGGCAAATCAACACTGCTTCGCGCAATGGCGGGCCTGCTTAAAGCCAGCGGATCGATCCGCTTCGGCGACTGCGAACTCCTCGGCATGAATGCCCGCGCCCGGGCTGGACTGCTGAGTTTCATGCCGCAGGCGGTGCCTACGGATATCAACCTGTCGGTTATTGAAGCGGTCATCAGCGCACTGAAAGCCTCGCCCATGGACGCCACGTCGTCTGGAAGCGAATGGGCACAGAAAAAAGCGTTCGCCGTATTAGAGCGCGTGGGCATCGGGCACTTAGCGTTAGAACCGCTCAACCAATTGTCCGGCGGACAGCGGCAGATGGCAAGCTTAGCACGTACCGTGGTCCGCGATCCCAAAATCCTCCTGCTAGACGAACCGACCAGCGCCCTCGACCTGAAACACCAGGTCAAGGTGATGAAACTCGCCCGGTCCTTCGCCGCCGATGGTCGCGTGGTGATTATCGTATTGCACGACCTCAATCTGGCACTGCGCTGGGCCGATCGGGCAGTCGTGATGGAAAAGGGCAAAATTGCCAGCTTCGGTACGCCGACCGACGCCATTACTTCGGATGTCATCGCCCGCGTGTACGGTGTCAAAGTGCGCGTCGAAAACTGCTCGGCAGGCCTTCCCCACCTCGTCGTCGAAGACGAAGCCTAGGTGCTGGCCAATACCCGTCCTTCGGTTGCCGTGCAAACCATCCGCCCTGTTTGCGTGTTATCTTGTCAGACAACCACACATTGGAGGAAATAGCCATGAGCATGAAAGACGAGAAGAAAATCACCGGCACACAGGATAAAAGCAAGAACGTGGATATGGGCAGCCCTACATCCGACAAAGCGTTTAAGGACATGAAAAACCAAAAGCGTCACAAAGGCCTGCCGAATGCCGGCGGGGTTCGCACCGGGCAAACGAAAAAAGACAGCTAAACACTTCCTTGTAACAATTTTCGTTACTTCCTTTTTCCCTAAGGGCCGAGCCATACCACCTCCGTATACGGTGCGCTGTGCGTATTGCCTGTACGTGACGCTATCACGATCCCCGACGAAGAGGCGTATCGTTTCTGCACGATCCGCTGCTTTCCGGTCGTGCTGTTTCTCCGCATCTTTCCCTATCTT
>CAYUIZ010000008.1:36950-38168 GCA_964444885.1 uncultured Sphingobacteriaceae bacterium
CTGCACGATCCGCTGCTTTCCGGTCGTGCTGTTTCTCCGCATCTTTCCCTATCTTTATCCGAACTCATCAACCAATTATATCATGAGAAAGGTGATTTTCTTCGTTGGCTTTTTCCTTGCGGCCTACTTTGCTACTGCAGAAGCCCAGCAAACAGCGATTGACAGCAAAATACGCGAGGTGATGGACAGACATCGGGCGATCGGTATCGCAGTGGTTGTCATCAAGGACGGCCAGCCCATTTATGCCCAGTCATTCGGTTACAAAAACCTGGAGGAAAAAAAGCCGTTGGGGCTGACAGACCTCTTTCGTATCGCATCGATTTCCAAATCCTTTACCGCCACGGCACTGATGCAGCTGGTGGAGCAGGGCCAGATTTCACTGCAGGATGACATTGGCGAGCTGGTGGGGTTTCGCGTACGCAACCCTCATTTTCCCGACACCAAAATCACGCTGGAGATGGTCCTTTCGCACACGTCCAGCATCAGCGACAAAAACGGGTACTTCACCCTCAGTGCCATTCGGCCGGATGCCGAAAACAAGGACTGGGCGAAAAGCTACAACGACTATTCACCCGGCACCCGCTACCAGTATTGCAACCTGAACTATAATATGGCTGGCGCGGTACTCGAACGACTGACCGGCGAGAACTTCGACGATTACATCCGCGAGAACATCCTAGCGCCCTTGCACCTCTATGGCGGTTACCGGGTCGACCGGCTGGACTCGTCGCAATTTGCGACCCTGTATGCACAAGTGGATGGCGCATTCGCCCCCCAGCCTGCGGCTTATCATCCGCGCACGACGGAACTTGAAAACTACGTTTTGGGTGAAAGCACGCCTGTTTTTTCGCCGACGGGCGGTATGAAAATTTCAGCCATCGACTTAGCACGTTACTTGATGATGCACATGCACGGCGGACAGGCGCATGGCGTACGTATCCTGCAGGAAAGCAGTGCCAAAATAATGCAGACACCGGTACTGGAGTCGGCTAAATACGGCCTCGGCTTGCTGCAGCACGACAACTTACTCCCCGGCGTCACACTAGTCGGACACACCGGCTCGGCATACGGACTATACAGCAACCTGTTTTTTGACCCGCAGGAAAAATTTGGCTTTGTCGTAATCACCAACGGTTGCCATGCCGTGCACGAAGACGGAACATTGACGTTTTCAAAAGAAATGCTGAATGTGCTCCATGATTATTTTATCCGGTAGGC
>CAYUIZ010000008.1:38268-59340 GCA_964444885.1 uncultured Sphingobacteriaceae bacterium
GGAGGCGTAGCCTGCCCCGAACTCGATTCGGGGACGAAGAGAAATCCAAAAGCTGGCTGGCTTAGCGGCTGTCGGCTTGTCGTTGGGCTTCTCACTTCGCTGCGCTCCGTTCGAAGTGACGTTCAGGGAGGGTAATTTCCGTCTTCGGTCATTTCGATGAGCAGGTACAACGAAGAGAAATCCAAAAGCTGTAGGGCTCGCGCTTAGGCGTTCGAATTACAAATAAGGCACGGGTTACCTGCCTACCGGAACGCAAACTTACGCCAAATGACGAGCGTACTGGTTTTGTAAGCTAGGAACACAAAAAAAACCTCACGGTGGCGAGGTCTTTCCATAATTTATGATGTATTGGTTTTGATCGATATCTAAAACGAAAATTCATCGTTTGTTGGAGATTGACCTTCCGTCACCGGCGCGCCATTGCCATCATAATTGGGATCATAACGTTTCTCGACGACTTCTTGGTTGGCTTTGATATATTCCACAACTTCGCCCAATCCTTCGGCAAATTTTTCGAAGTCCTCTTTGTACAAGAAAATCTTGTGCTTGATGAATACGCCATCTTCAAATCGCTTCTTGCTCTCCGTAATGGTGACGTAGTAATCATTGGACCGGGTTGCCTTCACGTCAAAAAAATAGGTGCGTTTCCCCGCCCGCACTTTTTTTGAATAAACCTCTTCACGTTCTTTGTTGTCAAAATCTCCCATTGTTGTTGTTTTTAATTTCTTATGTACCAGACATTAATGTACGGGTTAAATATAAAAGAATTTCATTGATTAAAACAAATTTTTGGACTTAAATTAAAATACAGGAGTCCTAACGGCAGCAATTATACGTATTTAGCATAGCCTTCAACCACTCACCGACAAAACCGGGGCGTTTACCGAAATTACTCGGGCAATTGCCTATTTTCATGTGCTATTCGTGCCACTCCTGCTTACCTTTACACCTAGAAACAAAACAAAAATCGCAAACAAACAAAAACCCACATAACATGAACGCACCCCAATCACCGCGCAGAAAAAATACCGACACCGGACGGATATGGGCTGGAGCCATTGTTCTAGGCCTGGGTGTTATCCTCTTGCTCAACCGGCTCGATTTCCATTGGATTCTCTTTCCTTCTTGGATATTGAGTTGGCCGATGGTATTAGTCATCGTGGGCTTGGTCATCGGGGGAAACAGCAATTTCCGCAATCCGGCTTCGTACATTCTCCTAATTATCGGCGGCTTTTTCCTGGCCAACAACATCTGGGACTGGGAAATCAGGCGGTACATATGGCCCGCCGCCATCATTGCCGTTGGCGTGTGGCTACTATCCGACCGCAAGCCCAAAGGCATCCCACCATCACCACCAAACAACGATAACCCACATCCGCCGAACGAAGGAAGTGCGTATTCGTGGGATAAGCGGGTGGCGGATGAGCCGCTTGGTAGCCCGGCGTCCGAAGGCGAGCCGTTCCAGACCACGGCTGCAGACGATGCGCAGCGCCCCCATAGCGCGTACACGGGGTCGGATTATACACGCCAATCAAGCAGCTCCTCTGGGTTTACGGATGACGATTATGTGAAAATCACCTCCATTTTTGGCGATGTTAGGCGTATGGTGCTTTCGAAGAATTTCCTGGGGGGTGAAGTGGTTAACATTTTTGGCGGATCGGACATCAACCTAATCCAGGCCGACATCAAGCAACCGGTTGTCATCGATATGTTCCAGTTGTTTGCCGGTTCCAAAATCATCGTGCCTTCGCACTGGAAAGTGAAATCCGAGGTAGTGTCCGTGTTTGGCGACGTTGACGACCGCCGGTTTGTCCACAACGGCCAACAACACGACGAAAACAAGATTCTTTACATCCGTGGAACGTCGATATTTGGTGGCGTGACGATCAAAAGCATCTAGGATTCCCTTAACCCAGTAAACCTATGACTTTGAAATCCACGTCCCATACGCCATCGCGGCAACGATTAGTCAACATCAGTTGCTTTGTGATTTTTCTGGGATACGCGATCTTGCAAACCGCGCTCTTATGGTGGTTTGGTGTCAGTTTCCAGGTCGCGTTGCACGACAGCCTCATCAGCGCCGCCAGTATTACTGTCGGATGCTTTGCCATTGCCAGCGCGCTCCAATATTATTTGCCGCGCAAGGAACGCTATATTTATATTGTTATTTGGGGCTTGGTGCTGGCCGCCATCTGTACCTCCATCACGCGGTGGACGATTCTGTATCTCGTAGGCGACGACCCCTACATCAGCAGCGTGGACCGCTCCCTACCCTTGCGGTTTTGCGTGTACGCCCTGCTCATCGCCTGGGTCGCCATCATGAACATTCTTTGGAACATACAGAGCGAATACAAGGAAAACGAAGATCGCAAAGCAGATGCTGAACGCTTGGCACGCGAGGCCGAACTCTACAACCTGCGGCAGCAACTGCAACCCCACTTCCTTTTCAATAGTCTCAATTCGATCATTGCGCTCATCGGCCGCAAGCCCGAAGAAGCGCGCAACATGACCTTCCAGCTCTCCGATTTCCTCCGGGGCACCCTACGCAAAGACGACCAGCAGCTCATTGCCCTCAAGGACGAACTCGAACACCTCCAACTCTATCTGGAGATTGAAAAAGTAAGGTTCGGACACCGCCTGGATACGCGCATCGACTACGACGAAGCGTGTGCGGATATGCTTGTGCCAGCCATGATCGTGCAGCCGCTCGTGGAAAATGCCATCAAATTCGGGCTATACGACACCACCGACCAAGTCCTGATTTCGATCGAGGCGACCTGCGTTGATAGGATGCTGCAGGTAACGGTCAAAAATCCCTACGACAGCGAAAACAATAACCCGCGCAAGGGAACGGGCTTCGGACTGCGGGGCGTTCGCCGCCGGCTTTATTTACTATTCGGACGTACCGATTTATTGGAAACCATCCCAACAAAACATATCTTTACCTGCATAATCAGAATCCCCCAACCATGATCAAAGCGGTATTGATTGATGACGAACCCCTAGCGCGAAGCATAATCTTGGAGTATCTGGAAGCCTATCCCCAAATCGAGGTAATGGCGGAATGCAACGACGGCTTCGAAGGGGCTAAAGCCATCATGGAACATGACCCCGCTTTGGTCTTTTTGGATGTACAAATGCCTAAGATAAACGGCTTTGAGATGCTGGAAATCATCGACAAACAGCCGGCGATCATCTTCACGACGGCCTTTGACGAATACGCCATCCAAGCGTTCGAAAAGCACGCCACCGACTATCTTCTGAAACCCATTACCAAAGCCCGGTTCGACAAGGCCATGGACAAATTCCTAGCCAGTACGGAGCAGGTAAAGACGGCGGATCTCGCACAGAAGACCTCCCAATTGCTGGACAATGTGCAACAAGACCAAACCCGCATCGACCGTATATTGGTTAAGCACGGTGTCAAGATCAAAATCATACCTGCCGATCAGATTATCTACCTGGAGGCTGATGACGACTACGTCAAAATCCACACGCCCGAAGGCAGCTTTCTGAAGAACAAAACCATGGCTGCTTTCGAGCGCCTCCTCGAGCCCACCCAATTCGTACGGGTCCACCGTTCGTTTATGGTCCGGGTCGAGCACATCAACCGTCTCGAACCCTACGAAAAAGATAGCCACGTAGCGATCCTGTCTAACGGCGCGCGGGTGAGTGTCAGCAAGAACGGCCTTGCGCGTCTCAAACAAATGTTAGGAATGTAATACCGATTGATGTAATTTTGCGGCATGACAAGCAAGATTGTAAAGGTAGTATTGATCGCGTTGCTCGGATGGGCATTCCCTGCTTTCGCTCAGGACAATTCGGAACTGCAGCAGCGCATTAACCAATCCGTCTTTAATAAAGTTGAATTCCACTTCAATCAGCAGGAAACGGACTCGATCTACGCCATGGCCAGTCCGGCATTCAAGCAGGCCCTGTCCTCGGGCGCTTTCGAGACCGTGCTCAAACGCCAACTCTATCCATTAGGCCAAATCCTCAATGGACACCTGATGGATTTCAAGAACGGAACAGGGACGTATCGCCTTGACTTTCAGTCAGCGAAATTGCAAATGCTACTGACGGTCGATTCCCTCAACCAGATCGGCGGGCTGATCTTCCAGCCTTACAACCCACCAGTCGTACAGCATACGCCCGAAGTAGTTCCGTTTGATCCCGAAGCGGAAACCGACAAAGCCATCGACGCCTTGGCCAACGCCTATTTGTCCAATAGCAGTACCCGTGCACTGTCTGTGGGTATCATCCATGACAGCAAGACAACGACCTTCTACTACGGTGAAACAGAAAAAGGCAACAGCGATTTGCCCAGCGATACCACCCTGTTTGAAATCGGATCCATCTCCAAGACGTTTACGGCCACCCTACTGGCCTATCTGGATCAGAAAAACACACTGCAGCTCGACGACCGCATCACGCACTATTTGCCGGACAGCCTGCAGGGTAACGAAGCACTGCACGCCATTACGCTACGCCAGTTGGCGAATCATACCGCTGGCCTCCCACGCTTGCCGGAGAATTTCGAATCGGTCGCAATTGATCCACTCAACCCCTATGCATCCTATACGGTCGAACTACTGTACGACTACCTGCAGTCCTATACGCCGAGGCGCACGCCTGGTGACGAATACGAATACAGCAACCTGGGATACGCTGTGCTGGGCACTATCCTCGCCCAGGTCACTGGCACAGACTATGAAACGATGGTCCGCGACACCATAGCAACGCCATTGGGACTCACCCATACGAAGCAGCACACGACACCGGAAGATTTGCTTATCCCCGTCCACAACGCGCAGGGAGGCATAACACCTCATTGGGATTTTGAGGCTTTCGCCGGAGCAGGCGCACTTCGGGCGACTACCAACGACCTGCTCAACTACGCGCGGGCCCACTTCAAAATGCCGGAGAGTGATTTGGAACATGCCTTGGCCTTGACCCGCCAGTTTACCTTCTTCAATCCGCCAGACACGGATATCGGCTTGGCTTGGCACATGTCATTGGAGTACGGAAGCTTGGTTTTCCTCCATTCGGGTGGCACAGGCGGAAGCAGCGCATACATTGCCTTGTCGCCCGACGACAAGGTAGCCGTGGTGGTCCTATCTAACGCCGCAGTACCGGTCGATGAAACCGGCAACCGGATCCTCGAATTTTTGTTGGAAAAGAATCGTTAAGCAGCTCCCCTACGGACTGGCTACGGAAATAAGCACACCGATCGGCGTATCGCCGCTGAGGTAGCGTACAAGCCGCCGGTTTGCAGCGGAAAACACGTACGTGGACGGATATTCACGGGGGTTAAACTTGTCGATGAATTCGTAATTCGCATCCCGCAAGAACCGTACATTGGGTTTGTCCTGCAGCAGGGTGCCGTATTTTTGGATGAATTCCTCGATGAGCGGCTTGTCTTGCATCGCGACAAAATACAGGGACGCATGCTTGAAACGTTCGTAATTTTCGCCAATCGCAACCGCTTCCTTTTGGCAATAACCACATCCTGGATCGTAAAAGATAACAACCAAGCGTCCCTCCGTGGGCATGTCCGCCGGCGTAAACGCTTGATCCTGCATGTCGTAAACCGTAAAATCGGGCAACAGGCTGGGCAATTCTTGCTGCGCATGCGCGCCCACGCCGAGGATAACTAACGAAAGGCAAAAAAATTGTCGGATAAAATGCATAACCTCAATGTGTTGCGGCCGCCACCGGAAGCTGTAGTACCTAGACTGTGCTGAGCGCCTGTTCCAAATCAGCCAACAAATCATCAATATCTTCAATCCCGACACTAATACGAATCAGGTTGTCGACTACGCCCACCCGCTCACGCACGTCTTTCGGGATGGAGGCATGGGTCATGGTCGCCGGATGGTTGATCAGCGACTCCACGCCGCCCAGCGATTCGGCGAGGGTGAATACCTGAAAGGAAGAGGCAAACGTGAAGGTTTCCGCCAACGATGCACCTTTCAACACCACGGACACAATACCGCCGAAACCGCTCATTTGCCCCTTCGCAATGGCGTGGCCGGGATGATCTTCAAAACCGGGCCAATACACCCGCTCGACACGGGGATGGCCTTTCAGGAAATGGGCAACGGCAGCCGCATTTTCGCAATGCGCTTTCATGCGTAGGTGCAGGGTTTTGATACCGCGCAGGACCAAGAAACTGTCTTGCGGACCCGGCGTGCCACCACAGGCGTTGTAATAAAAAAACAGATCGTCGTACAGCGCCTTGTCGTTCATCGCCAGTGCGCCCATCACCACATCGGAGTGGCCCGCGATATATTTGGTCACCGAGTGCATGACAATATCCGCACCCAGATCCAGCGGCTGTTGCAGGTACGGCGATGCGAAGGTATTATCGACAGCCAACAGAATCGAGGCTGGTTTCGTCAGCGCCGCGATTGCCCGGATATCCGCTATTTTCAACGTTGGGTTGGTCGGCGTTTCGATCCAAACCAAACGTGTTTTTTCGTTTATTTTTTCACGGATCTGCGCTACGTCAGAGGTATTGACGAAATGGAACTTGATGCCGTAATGTTCAAAAAGCTTGGTGAAAATACGGTATGAACCGCCATAGAGGTCGTCGCCGGTGATGACCTCATCGCCAGGGCGCAACCGTTTGAGAACCGTCTCCGTGGCTGCCATTCCGCTCGAAAAAGCCAAGCCGTACCTACCGTTCTCCAACGCGGCAATGCAGTCCTCCAGTGCCTTGCGCGTGGGGTTTGTGCCACGCGAATACTCATAGCCTTTATGGTCGCCCGGCGAAGCCTGCTTATACGTTGAAGTCTGGTAAATCGGTGTCATGACCGCACCGGTGGTCGGATCGGCTTGCTGCCCTGCGTGGATGGCTTTGGTTGCGAATTTGTATCCCATAGTCTGCTGAGGTGTTTACGTTTGTAACCCGTAAAGGTATCAAACTTTCAGCAGAAAACCTCCGTAATCTGCATCCGATAACGAACGTAAACTACCTAAATAACCGAATTGCCCGCATGTCACCGACGAAGGGTACGTCTACCGAAACCCCGCGTTAATGCGCTCCAGGACATCGGCGCCGGGACATAGTTCCGCTTCCGCGAAGTCGACAAGCGGCGCGGAAGCGGTCTTTAACGTCTCGTGCAGTTCGGCTTTTTGCGCTAAATAGATCAGGCCCGTCAGGATTTCGTTGCGTTCCTGGGCTGCATACAGCATTTGCTTCGCCGAAAAACGATCGTAAGGATCCCATTCCCGTGCTAGTTTATTGAGTTGCAAGACGGATCCATCATGCAGGGCGACCTGCGTGGAGTGGCCCTCC
This sequence comes from uncultured Sphingobacteriaceae bacterium, assembly GCA_964444885.1. Lineage (GTDB taxonomy): Bacteria > Bacteroidota > Bacteroidia > Sphingobacteriales > Sphingobacteriaceae > CAYRGQ01. The sequence goes on from CAYUIZ010000008.1 coordinate 45,569, forward strand.
GGGTAGGATGCTGTAATCTCCTCTTCCTCCGGAATAAAGTCGAGGGTTGACGTGGCCTCGATATGATCCCGCACATAATCATAGGACTTGGTCGATCCCGCATTGTTGTTGAAGGTCACGCAGGGCGATATCACGTTAATAAAGGCGAAACCTTTGTGTTTGACAGCAGCCTTGATCAGTGGTACCAATTGCTCCTTGTCGCCACTGAAACTCTGTGCCACGAACGACGCGCCGAGTTCCACCGCTAGGCTTGCCAGGTCGATGCCTTCGAAAGCGTTGACCGAACCCGCCTTGCTTACCGACCCTAGATCGGCCGTTGCCGAGTCCTGGCCTTTCGTCAGCCCGTAGCATCCGTTATTCATCACGATGTAAACCATATCGAGGTTGCGCCGGATCACATGGACGAACTGCCCCATGCCAATGGAGGCCGAATCCCCGTCGCCCGACACGCCAATGTACACCAGGTCCTTGTTAGCCAAATTAGCACCCGTAGTGACGCAGGGCATGCGCCCGTGCACGGCATTGAATCCGTGGGACTTGCCTAGAAAATACGCCGGTGTTTTGGAAGAACACCCAATTCCCGAGATTTTCGCAATGCGGTGTGGCGAGATATCGAGCTCGAAACAAGCCAATTGGATAGCCATGCCGATGCTATCATGGCCGCAGCCTGCACACAGCGTCGACAACGCCGCCTCGTAGTCCTTCAGCGTATTCCCAATCTTGTTCTTCGGTGCACGGGGATGCCTAAATGCTGGTTTTAGATAGCTCATGTGAATCGTGGTGTTTGGTGGAAAGGTAATCGGAAATCTGTCGGACGATGGTATCAGCCGTGATCGGCATGCCGTCATAGTGCAGTACGGGCACGAGTTTAGCTGGCTCGATACCCGTCTCCATCAGCAACATACTACGCATCTGGGCATCCCGGTTTTGCTCGATGACGAAAACTTGCTGGTGGGCATCGAGGAATTCCATGACGTCCGGACCGAACGGGAACGCTAAAATCCGGATGGCATCCAGTGGGTGTCCGGCCGCGGCCAGCAAGTCGCGGGCTTCCTCGGCAGCTTGGCTCGAAGTACCAAAATAGAGTATGCCGAACGCAGGTTCGCTGGGCAGTGCGTGAGCCTGTGCTTTCGGCAACGCGGTCTTAATCGTTTCCCATTTCAGCGTCAGGCGGTCCATATTGCGCTTGTACGCGCCACTGTCCTCCGTATACCGTGCATACTCATCGCGCGAGGTTCCCCGGGTCGTGTAAGCCCCCAAGCTCGGATGTGCGCCGGGCGTGCTCCGGTAGGCAATCCCGTCCCCATCCACATCCAAGTAACGCCCGTAGGACACGGCCTCCTCCAGCTCGACCGCGCTAAGTACTTTCCCCCGATCGTAACGCCTGCTTTCGTCCCAAGCGAAGGGGCGCGTCACGTAGTCGTTCATGCCCAAGTCCAAATCCGTCATCACCATCACCGGGGTTTGGAAACGGTCAGCCAAATCAAAGCTCAGCGCCGTCAGCTCAAAACACTCGGTCGGATCAGAAGGAAACAGCAGGATGTGCTTCGTGTCGCCATGGGAGGCATACGCAGCCAGCAGCAAGTCGGATTGTTGGGTACGCGTCGGCATTCCCGTGCTCGGGCCGGTGCGCTGTACGTCAATCAGTACGGCGGGCAGTTCGGCGAAATACGCAAAGCCCAAAAATTCGTTCATGAGAGAAAGCCCTGGCCCGCTGGTCGCGGTGAATGCCCTGGCCCCTGCCCACGTGGCCCCCAGTACCATCCCCATGGCTGCCAGTTCGTCCTCGGCCTGCACGATGGCGTAGCGCCGTTCGCCCGTTTGGGGGTCTACGCGGTAGGCCCGCGCAAACTGTTCGAATGCTTCGGCGACCGACGTGGAGGGCGTGATGGGATACCAAGCCACGACGGTGGCCCCGCCATATACCGCGCCCAGCCCACACCCGAGGTTGCCGTCGACCATGATGGAGTCGCCCACCAGGTCGCGCCGCTCCAACCGGATTGGCAAAGGATGGACCACATGTTCGCGCACATAATCGATGCCCAGCTGCAGGGCTTTGAGGTTGTCGGTAACCAAATGCGGCTTCTTCTCGAACTGTTCGGCGAGCAAGCGCTCGATTTCGGACACGTCCAGATTAAGCAAAACCGAAACGCCGCCGACGTAGATGATATTTTTAAGCAGTTGCCGGATGCGCGGGTTGGAAAATGTGCGGTTGGCCATCTCGGTCATCGGAATGCCGATATAGTGGATGTCGTCGCGGATAAGTTGGCTCGCCATGGGCTTCGTGCTGTCGTAGACGAAATATCCGCCGGGTTTGACGGACGCCACGTCGCGGGGCATGCTCTGCGGATTGACCGATACCATGAGGTCGACACCTTCACGGCGACCTAGGTAGCCTTGCTCACTGACGCGCACTTCGTACCATGTCGGGAGGCCCTGGATGTTTGATGGAAAAATGTTTTTTGGAGAGATGGGTATGCCCATCCGGAAAATGGCTTTGGCAAACAAATTATTGGCACTGGCTGAGCCCGTACCGTTGACGTTGGCAAACCGGACGACGAAATCGTTGATTCCTGCGCGTTGTGTCATGTTACTGTGTTGGGATTATTCGTTAGGTGTCAATAGCTTTCGTTGTTCGGTAGAGGAACTTTTGCATGTCCCAGGCGGCCGTGGGGCAGCGTTCGGCACATAGGCCGCAATGCAGGCACACGTCTTCGTCCTTGACCATGACACGCCCCGTTTGCAAGGCTGTCGATACCAGCAGGTCCTGGTCGGTATTGAGTGCCGGCACGAGCAGTTGCTGGCGCAGTGTTTCTTCATCCGCGTTGGGGGTAAAGGTGATGCAGGCTGTCGGGCAGATGTCCATGCAGGCGTCGCACTCAATGCACCGATCGGCGGTGAAGACCGTTTGCACATCGCAATTCAGGCAGCGCATCGCTTCCCGGTAGGCTTCATCCCGGTCAAAGCCCAGCTCCACCTCCCGCTTGCGGTCGGCCATCGTCACGGTCTTGTCTTCCTGAGGTACCACATACCGCTTGTCGACCACTACATCGCTATCATAGCTCCACTCGTGCACGCCCATTTTCTGGCTAAACAGATTGGTCTGTGGCGCGGGCCGGCTCTGAACGGACTGATCTTCGCAGAACAGATGAATGGACACGGCCGCTTCGTGTCCGTGAGCCACTGCCGTGATGACGTTCTCGGGACCAAAGGCAGCATCGCCTCCAAAAAACACGTGTGGAAGTGTCGATTGAAAGGTTTTCCGGTCGACTACGGGCATGTCCCATTCGCCGAATTCCAAACCCAAGTCGCGCTCGATCCACGGAAACGTATTTTCCTGCCCAATCGCCACTAATACCTCGTCGGCTTCAACAAACACCGGCGCCTCACTGGTCGGCACCAGCCGTCGTTTGCCGTCGGCATCGTAGCGGGCTTCCACTTTCTGGAAGGTCATGCCGCGCAATTTGCCGTTTTCCACTTCAAAGGTGAGCGGCACGTGGTTATTAAAGAACGTGACATCCTCGTGCATGGCGTCTTCTTTTTCCCAAGGCGACGCCTTCATCTCCTCAAAGGGGCTTCTGACCACGACTTTGACATCGTTGCCGCCCAAGCGGCGAGCCGTACGGCAGCAATCCATCGCCGTATTGCCTCCGCCCAGCACAATGACTTTCTCGCCAATCGACTTCCGGTGTTCAAAAGCCACGCTGGCAAGCCATTCAATACCGATATGGATAAATTCGCTGCCCTCCTGCCTCCCCGGCAAATGGGGCAAGTCGCGGCCCTTTGGCGCGCCTGTACCGATAAAAACGGCATCGTAGTCCTTCTCCAACAAGGATTTTAAGCTGTTTACCCGCGTCTTAAAATGCGTATGGACGCCCAGGTCAAGCACGTAGCCCACTTCTTCGTCAAGTACCTCGGCAGGAAGGCGAAAGGCCGGAATTTGGCTGCGCATCATCCCGCCTCCTGCGGCATGTTCGTCAAACAGGTGCAGCTCGTAGCCTAATGGCGCCAGATCGCGCGCCACGGTCAGCGAGGCGGGGCCTGCCCCTACCAAGGCTATTTTTTTGCCATTGCTCGGAAACGGCCCAATCGGCATATGGGGTCGCACATCGTCCTTATGGTCGGCGGCCACACGTTTAAGCCTGCAAATGGCCACCGGCTCTTCCTCTACCCGCACACGGCGGCAGGCGGGCTCGCAAGGCCGGTCGCAGGTTCGTCCGAGAATGCCCGGAAAGACGTTCGAGTCCCAATTTACCATATAGGCTTCGGTATACCTGCCAGCCGCAATCAAGCGGATGTATTCAGGTACGGGCGTGTGGGCGGGACACGCATACTGGCAGTCCACCACTTTGTGATAGTACTCCGGATCGAGCACATTCGTCGGTTTCATCATAGCGAACGGGTAAGGGCACAAACGCCAGCAACATCATTCTTGTACGCTTCGGCCGGTTTGCAGTAGCACGCAAACCGAGCGGATTATCCGCTCGGGATAATACAGCAGTACATGGCGTTGCAGGATATCCGGCGAGTTCATCACCCTATGTTTTCAACGTGAATAATTCGGTTTATTAGTGTAATGTTCAACAAATAAAGACTATCCTCGCCAATAATGCAAGAACAGGCATCGTGCTTAGTACCAAATATATAAAGTTTGTGCGGAAATAGGTAATTTTTGGGTTGTGGAACAACTACACGACTAACTTTTTGGGCGCTGTATACCTTCATGTAAGCCCATCCCTGCTACCATTTCGCTTTCCGGAACACAGAAAAACCCAAGAACCGAAAACGTCCTTTCATCGGCCGCAACCGGCACGAAACTTTTTTTCTCAAAATAAATTTTGTTATTCGAATGATAATTTGTTTATTTTGTAGTACGCATCTAACCAACCTAAAAATGGATCAGCCAATTCTACTATTGCGCGCTGATAATGGGAGTGTCCCACCCGCATACTTTTATTCCTATGAGATTATTTTCCGCCTAGGAGGGCGGGCCTTGTTTGTGTTATCCAAAGGAATTGACGAACACGAAGCTCCCATCCTGTCCGAAAGTAAAACTTACGACAAACAAGCCTTAACAGCTGTTTATGAGGAGATACGCCGGCACCAAAGTCCTGATATTTCGGAAGCCATGGTCGGTGGCGAACGGAAAAACATCACACTTATCGAGTCCAACAAACCCATCAAGATTGACATACTGCCGCACGACGAGTCGGGGATCCTCCTTTTTGAAAAATGCCTGCGGATATATGATCCGGATTTCGAAGAAAAATTAACCCGATTAGTCAATAATTAAACAAACTCATCATGGACAAAGCACCAAAAGAAATGTTTATAGGGGTGATCAATCCCTTTGCATTGACAGAAGCGATCACGGGACGAAAAATCAACTGGAGGGATCCGAACTCGATTCAGGTGATCGAAGACACTTTGGAGAAGAACTATGCCGAACTATTCGACATACAACACAACTCGCCATTGTACACCGGTCTGGAAATCACGAAAGACAACCTCATCAAGCCGATGAAAGCGAATGCAGTAAAAATACGTTCGGTTTCCGAACAGGAATCCATGGATTTTTCGACATTAAAAAGACTTAAGGATCTGAACACCGCAGGTGTCAAAAACATCGAAAACGTCCTCATCCGCGACGGTCGCCTAAACAAAGGGCGGCTAGATTTGATATTGGACATCCCTGAGTTGAACAATACCATCACCAATCGCTTGACGACGCCGCAGATCAAGGACATCGTACTGGGAAAAGGAAGTGGAAATGCGAACACGGAATGGACACCGACCAACCGATCTTGGCGAGATATGGGTGACTTTTTCAATGACGTGGTCGAGTATAACGATCCCATACAGGGGGCGGTGGGTAACTGCTACTTCATCGCCGCTATTGCGGCTGTCGCGTGGGCCTCGCCCTACACCATCGAGCACAAGGTGCGGGCCACCGGCACCGGCGAAACACAACGGGTGAACGCTATCCAGTTCTTTACGAAAGGCGGCGGCAAGGACGCCCCCAGCAAACTCATCGAGGTGACGGACGACACCCTGGTTGACACCAGCAACCGCCCTGTCTACTGCAGAAGCAACGATGGAGGCGAAATTTGGCCAGCCGTCTACGAGAAAGCGTTTGCAAAATGGATCACCAAAAACAACACCGATAAACCGGATATCACGCGAACGGCTTTTGGAGATCCAGTCAAAGCTACGGCGCAACTAAACAACAAGACGCCCCGGTATTACAACACGGCATCCAGAACCGCCGCGCAGCTATTTTCCCACGTGCGTGAAAACTCCGTGAGCCGAAAGACAATTCACCCGATGACGGCCTGGACATACGGCTCCAGCAAAGATTATACAGGATCGAATATCGTGGGAAACCATGCGTATACCATCCTCGGATGGACATCCGTCAAGCAAGAACTACATTATCTTACGGAATCCGTGGGGCGTGACCGAACCGATCGGAATAAATTCGTACCAAGGCGTAGTTAGTTTCTTCGACAATAGCTTTTGGAGGCCGATTAACATGATTGGCAATGACGGTGTTTTTGCACTGGAAATCAATGCCTTCAAATCGTATTTTGCCGGTATGGGTGTGGCGAAATGACACACGAAACAAAAAAAACAGATAGCGCAACATCCTATCTGTTTTTTTTTGTACAATATGGAAGCCTCACCGAAAAACGAAAGCAACGTTAGAACAATCCCGTTCATGCCCCCAATCGAACCATGTCCCGTTCGAACTTGTTCTGAAAAAATCGGGGAATGGAAATAAGAAGGTATCTTCGCTTTTTGAAGTCCCGTGATTTGACGACAGGGGACCAACAGTGAAACCCATATTCTACAACATGCGAACCGTAGCCGAACTCCCCCATCCTGATTTTAAAATCACCATCTTTTCGATGAACCAGAAATTTATCATCAAATTCGAACAGGGCACCCTCGAGCAGGTTTACAAAATCGGTGAAACGGATGTGGTTGATGGCGTGAATGGCATATTCCAGCTGATCGATGAAGAATTTGGCAAATCGGTTTCCGCGCGGTTTGATGAGATGCGCCAATCCTTTATCGCCGCGTACCGACGCCACGAATAGACAGCCGCGGAGCCGATCCCACGGCACATCATTACGAAATCAACTTTTGGAGCAACCGTCGTGGTTCTTAACGAGAAACTGAAGCGACACCCTACAGCGCTCTCCGCGACCTTTTGACTGTGCAAGACACATTTCCTATTGCATTGTTTTCAATAAAATAAAAAAGTTATTACCAATTATTCCAATTTCCATTGATTTGATTGATATTTTTATAAATTTGCAGGTTAATAATCGTTTATTCATTAATGCATGTCGAGTTATTTTAAATCTTTCATGGATTGGGTCACCGAGCGCAATCCCCACCAACCCGAATTTATCCAAGCCGTCAAAGAAGTGATGGAGGATATTATCCCGTATATTCAGTCCAACAACAAAGAGCTCATTGACTGCAGGTTGCTGGAGCGTTTGGTGGAGGCAGAGCGTGCCATCTCGTTTCGCGTGACATGGATTGACGACAAGAACCGCGTGCAGGTCAACCGAGGCTACCGTATCCAAATGAGCAGCGCGTTAGGTCCGTACAAAGGCGGCTTGCGTTTCTCTCCCACGGTAAACCTCAGCATTCTCAAGTTCCTGGCTTTCGAGCAGACGTTTAAAAACAGCCTGACTGGCCTGCCCCTAGGCGCCGGCAAAGGCGGTGCGGACTTCGATCCTAAAGGCAAGTCCGATAACGAGATCATGCGCTTTTGCCAAAGCTACATGACGGAACTTTTCCGTCACATCGGTTCGGAAACGGATGTTCCGGCGGGCGACATTGGCGTGGGTGAACGCGAAATCGGCTACCTCTTTGGGCAGTACAAGCGCCTGCGCAACAATTTCACGGGCGTGATGACCGGCAAGGGCCCTGCATGGGGCGGCAGCTACATTCGTCCTGAAGCAACGGGCTATGGCCTGCTATACTTCGTGGAGCGCATGCTCTACGAAAACGGCGACACGCTCAAAGGCAAGACGGTGGCCATCTCGGGCGCCGGCAATGTGGCCCATTACGCTGCCCTAAAAGCCATTGCGCTGGGCGCCAAAGTGATTAGCGTATCGAACAGCACGGGCACCATCCACGACGAAAACGGGTTTAACCTCGAAAAGCTGGAGTATGTGAATTCGCTTAACCGCGACTTAGAAAAATATCCTGAAAAATACCCGTCCGAGTTCCTTCCCGGCCAAAAACCCTGGAACCTGAAATGCGATATTGCGCTGCCTTGCGCTACGCAGAACGAATTGGACGCCGATGATGCCAAAGCGCTGGTTGCTAACGGATGCCTGTGCATCGCCGAAGGGGCCAACATGCCCTCTACGGACGAGGCCATCAAAGTCATCATGAAGAGCAAAATCCTCTACGCGCCAGGCAAAGCGACGAACGCCGGCGGCGTGGCCGTATCCGGCCTCGAGATGTCGCAAAACCGCCTTGGACAACAATGGACTGCCGAAAAAGTAGACGGCAAGCTCAAGAAAATCATGCACGATATCCACGATATTTGCGTCCACTACGGCAAAGACAAAAACGGCAATATCAACTACCTCCGCGGCGCGAATATCGGCGGCTTTATTAAAGTGGCTCAAGCGATGAACGCCCAGGGGCTGGTATAGTCGCCTACACCCTAGCTTAAAGAACCGTGTTACCATCGGTATCGCTTTTGTTGGCAACAGTGTTTCTCCCCTAGCCGGCGAGCCGATGCGCGGCGTGTTTTCTTGCGATCCATGGCTTATTGGGGGCTCTCATGCGTGCTGGAAATGAAGGGGTTGTGATTTTATTCCGACATTTTACGGGCATTTCCTATATTTGGGCGAGACAGTGACAACATAGGAAATATGAACAACAAAGTTTTAGAGCACCTTTCCCACGCGTTTGAAATACCGCTCACCAACCCGGTACTCATCTTCGCGTTGATCCTTTTTATAATCCTTCTCTCGCCTATTTTGCTACGCAGAATCAAGATTCCCGGCATCATCGGGCTTATTCTCTCTGGCGTGCTGATTGGCCCGCATGGATTGGGGTTGCTGGAACGAAGTTCAGCCGTGGATTTGTTCTCTACCATCGGTTTGTTGTACATCATGTTCGTGGCGGGATTGGAGCTGGACATGAACGAGTTTCGCAAGAGCCGGCACAAGAGCGTCGTGTTTGGCATCCTGACGTTTATCGTCCCCCTCTCCGTTGGCTTCCCGATATGTTACTACGTACTCGGCTACGACACGCTTGCTAGCATACTGATTGCCAGCATGTTTGCCACGCACACCCTGGTTGCATACCCCGTGGTCAACAGTTATGGGATTTCAAAAAATGAGGCTGTGGCCATCACCATTGGCGGCACGATCCTGACGGATACCGCTGTGCTGATCATTCTGGCTGTCATCATCGGTGCATCCCAGGGGCAGCTCGACCAGCAGTTCTGGGTTACGCTGGGAATCTCTTTCGCTATTTTCCTTTCGATTATGCTCGGTGTTGTACCCCGCATTGCGAAGTGGTTTTTCCAAAAGGTAGAAGGCGAAAAAACAGCCCATTATATTTTCGTGCTGACGGTGGTTTTCTTCGCTGCTTTCCTCGCTGAAATCGCCGGACTTGAGCATATTATCGGTGCGTTCGTGGCCGGATTGGCGCTTAACAAACTTATCCCCCACTCCTCGGCATTGATGAACCGCATCGAGTTTATCGGCAATGCCATTTTCATTCCGTTTTTCCTTATCAGTGTGGGTATGATTGTGGATATCAGCGTACTGACCCGTGGCCCTATGGCCCTGTATATCGCTGCCACGCTGACGGTCGCTGCCATCGCCACCAAGTGGGTTGCGGCGTGGCTCACACAACTTTCCTTTGGGTACTCGCCCGCTCAGCGACAAGTGATTTTTGGCCTGAGCAGCGCGCACGCGGCAGCCACCCTCGCCGTTATCATGGTGGGTTACCAATACGAAATCATTGACGAAAACGTGCTGAACGGCACCATCGTGCTCATTCTGGTGACTTGTATCGTCGCCTCCCTCGCCACGGAGAGCGCTTCCAAACAAGTGGTCCTCGCAGGCGACCAGGATGAAGTGACCGAAGAGTATAACATTGCACGCGACGAACAGCTTCTGCTGCCGATTGCGAACCTGAATAACATGGAGTCACTGCTGGATTTTGCCACGCTCATCAAAAGCAAGCGCTCCCCGCACCCCTTTACCGTACTGACCGTCGTCCCCAATAACGAGATGGCTGAGCAAAACCTGAAAAAGGCGCGCAAGAACCTGGATTCAACGGCCAAATACGCCTCAGGAAGCGAGATAGAAGTGAATATGATGGCGACCATCGACTATAATGCCGCTAGCGGCATCAGTCGCGCTACACGGGAAGTCGGTGCAGACGGCATCATTTTGGGCTGGCCCAGCAAAACGGGGATCATTGAAAAGATGGTCGGCGAAAAATCAGAAAGCATCCTCAACCGGACAGACGCTAACCTGTTTATGTGCCACGTGGATGAACCGCTCATTGCCCACAAACGGATCACCGTTGTGTGCCCGCCGCTCGCCGAAGCCGAACTTGGCTTCGATTTCTGGCTCGAGAAGGTGTTCAGCCTAGCAAGGGAACTTACTGTATCCGTGCAGTTTATTTGTGACGAGCGAAGCGAGTCGAGCATCAACGACTACATGCAACGGACCAAACAGACCGTCCGTACCGTGTTCGCGCACTATGACGGATGGGACGATTTGGCGAGAACCCGCCAACTTATCCAGGATACCGATCTCATCGTCTTCGTTTCTGCGCGTGTAGGCGATATGTCGCACCGGCATTCTTTTGAATCCCTGCCCATGAAAATCGTCCGTTGGTTTGGCAACCGGAACCGGGTGCTGGCTTATCCTTCCCGCCGTAGGTCCTACTCGTTCGACGAGTTTGAGGACGTGCCGGCAACGCCGATTCTGCAACGCATCGGCCGTGGCATCGGCAGCCTGTTCAACCCGAAATCGGATAATCCGGAATAAGCACGCCGAATTTAACCGATTTTAGATAATACCGTGCAGCGGTCCTCCGGGAGCCCCAAGCTGGTCTACGCGCTGCTCCACTTTCGGGTCTTTCACGAGCTCTGGAGCATGATGAGGTTTGCTGCGGGCATCAATGATGACCGGGCCGTGGCATCCCCAATGTTTAAATTCGGTAAAGCTCCTAATGCCACGGATATCGTGGGACGGATTGCTTCGGGTAAACGCCACCCACACCAGGTTGTTCACGGTGTCGGCCGTAAATCCGGCGTCGTCGCATAGTACCAGCAACTGAATGCCGGCAAAATCAATATCCCGAGCCGCGTCTTCAAACGCAGCCATCACCTGTTGTTCCTGGGCATAGTCGGTAAAGGCGGGGCCTTCGACCGCCACGATCCCCGGCAAGGCTAACTTAAACGTATCAAACGGACGCGGCAAGGTAAAACCCACCGGCAGTTCCGTCGCCAACTCCCGTTTCTTCGGGCCAGCTGCCGCGAACACCACCTTTGAGCCGGCATTGAGCCCGTCGCCGGTATAATCCAGCGTGTCTATCGTCGTGTTCGTATGGAAATGCAGGTCGCGGGACAAGTCGATCCGCTCAAAAATATGCTTGAAAAATGCAGGAATATCGTTAATGTCCAAGGATGGGTTATCCTGATGGGCGGCGATAAACAAGTATTTGGCCAAGCTCAGCTGGTTTTTGCCCAATACTTGGTTCGCAATGGTCAGGATTTCCTGCGGGCGTTCGCTGTCCAAGTAAGGCGTATAGCGCTCGTTTCCGATGGCAAAAAGCAAGGGATGGACACCAGCCGCATCTACGGCGTGAACCGACTCCAGCCCGTTGATTTCCTGCGGAATAGCTGCTCCGGTGATCTCATGGATTAGTTCGCCGAAGCTGGTATCCTCCTGTGGCGGACGCCCCACCACCGTGAACGACCAGATGGCATCCTTGCGATGGTAGACTTTATGCACACGCATCAACGGAAAAGGGTGCACGAGGCTGTAATATCCCAAGTGATCGCCAAATGGGCCTTCCGGTTTGTTCTCTTGCGGATAGACCATGCCCGTAATGACGAAATCGGCGTCTGCCGAAATACAGAATCCCTCCTGGTCATAGAAATAGCGGAACCGGCGGTTGCCCAGTGCACCGGCGAAGGTCAGTTCAGACAGGCCTTCGGGCAGAGGCATCACCGCCGCCAACGGATGCGAAGGCGGACCGCCGACGAAGATGCTGACCTTCAACGGCTGGCCCAAGCTATTGGCCTTTGTCTGGTGTATGCCAATGCCCCGATGTAATTGGTAATGCAGGCCTACTTCGGTGTCCTGTGCGTATTCATTACCCGCCATCTGTATGCGATACATTCCCAAGTTTGAGCTCATCACGCCGGGCTTAGACACGTCCTCGGTATAGACTTGCGGCATGGTCACGAACGGGCCACCATCCATCGGCCAATTGACAATTTGAGGCAATTTGCTGACCTGCGTGGTGCCGTATAGAATCGGTGCACCGCTTTTTTTCTTCCAGGGGAGCGCCGATAACGCCGTCATCCCCACGTTTGTATATTTAAAGGGATTCTTAATCGCACTCATTGGATCGCCTTTGACATCCACCAGCACTTTTACCTTGTCCAGCGTATCACGAAACATAAAACGCGAACGATCGAGTGTACCAAACAGATTGGATACCGCCGGAAAATCACTGCCTTTCACATTCTCAAAAAGCAAGGCGGGACCCTGCGCTTCATACACCCGTAGGTGTATGGCCGCCATTTCCAGGTGCGGATCCACTTCTTGTTTGATCCGGATCAAATGTCCGTGCTGTTCGAGGTCATTCACGCATTCCGCTAGGCTTTTGTATCCCATAGTCGATATAAGTTTAGCACTAATTCATCATCAAATATTCAAACAAAGATAGCCTTTATGGCCATGGAAAAGGTACTGAATAACAATAAAGATACGGCAAAAAGCTGCCGAGCAAGTGACCTAAATCGCTTATGATACTCGTGCCCGCAGGGATCCGCCTCCTCGCCCGGTGCCAAACAAAAAAGCCCTACCTTAGCGCCAAGAACACTTCATTCCCATAAAAACCAGGCGCATGTTTCAGCAAGCAATCGAACAAGCATCGGGCTATACGCGGCCGATCCACACCATCACCCGGTCCTACGGTGCAAAACAGGCCGTCCCCGGCGCAGCCACCTTGTTTTTCGTGAACGATGAAGGATACGCGGTTACCTGCAAGCATGTCGTCGAAATGCTGCTTAGCTCGGGCAACCTCGCACAACAATACGCGTCCTTTCGGGCCGAACGCAATAAATTGCCACGTGATGCCAAATACAAGCGAAACCTAAAAGGCCTTGAGCTCAAATACCACTATACGCCGGAGACCCGCGTGCAAGCCAAAAGCACGTTTGTAGATTGCGTGGATTACATGTCGGGATTCACTACGCACATCCACCCCCAATACGACTTGGCCATCATTAAATTCAATGATTGACCTATCCCTTTTACTGATAACTTTATAGTCGGGGAGAGATTTTAAAATCATTAAGCATCAATAGATTAAAAGATGTTAGTGCCTATTGCGTAAAGACAAAATTAATATTAATCGCCTTTCAATATAAAAAATACAATTGATAATCAGTGATTTAATAATATTTGCTAAAGGGATAGGTCACTTCAATGATTACCAGTCGCTCCGTTACGTCGGACATGCGGTCTTCAAAAAGAATA
>CAYUIZ010000009.1:0-2911 GCA_964444885.1 uncultured Sphingobacteriaceae bacterium
GGCGCCACGCTGCCGTCTTTTTGATAATCGGTGAATGACAATGCGTTGTCCTCGACGAAGGCGGTGATGGATTCCAAGGAACCACTGACATAAAGCAGGTCGTTGTCCTCCAGAACAGTGTCGGCCGAAACCACTTTTTGGTAAAATGCCTTGACGAATGGCATGGTCCGTTCGGCTTTCTTGGTGATCTCCAAAATGGTTATCCCCCCGTATTTTTCGCCGATTTGGACATCTTTTATTTTTTTCCCGATAAGCGGTGAATGGCTTCTGATCCGCACCCGATACAGACTTTTTGCCAGTTGGTAATCCCGCGTCAACTCCAGGAGTGTCTTTTGGTGCTTCCGTTCCTTGGCTGCCCCGTCTTTTTTTGATAGGTACTTCTTGCTGAGCGGCCACAATACGAGCATTCCCGTTGCCACGCAAATCAGCCCGACCGGTGTGAAGGAGAAGAACGACAGCGGCTCGAATCCCGCCCGCGCCAGCTCATCGCTAACCACCAAGTTGGGCGGTGTGCCAATGAGCGTGAGCATGCCACCCATGCTGCTGGCAAAAGCCAGCGGCATAAGCAGGCGGCTGCTGCTTACGCCCGTGCTGGCGGCCATACTGACAGCGACGGGCAGCAACATGGCGACGACGCCGGTATTGCTCACGAAGGCACCTATGAAACAGGCGGTCAGCATGACGAGCACGTACAGTTTTAGCGGGCTTGATCCCGCCATCAATACAATGCGATTGCTGATCATGTTGGCTAGTCCTGTCTGGAAAATGCCGCCGCCCACGATAAATAGGCCGATCATCATCACCACGATGGTGCTGGAAAAGCCGGACAGGGCTTCCTCAGGTGTGAGGATTTCAAAAAGCATGAGGGAAAACATCGCGCACAGGGCGACAAGGTCTGCACGTGCTTTGCCAGAGACGAACAGCACGATAGCGATGCCGAGAATGAAAAGCGTGATAACCATGTTAGGGAGCAGGAGTTTCGCTAGCGTCGCGCATCATCGCCGAACGCTGGGGTTCCGGTATGGGGCAGGGCTTTTGCGTTCCGAAATCAAACGCCACGCAGGTCGTTATGCCTTTGGCGACGAGGGTTTCCGCGCCGTCAGTGCCGACAGCAACCAATACGTATTGCACATCAAAACTGCTGTTACCCACCCGCGAAGTGCGTACGTACACCTTGGCCTGATCGCGAACCGTCAATTGGCGGACGTAGTCCACCTCGGCACGGGCGAGGATGATACCCAACGCTTTCCAATCCCATCGGACGCTTTCTTTCCAATACTTGGCGCGGGCGTGTTCGAAGTAGGTCAGGTAAACCGCATTGTTCACGTGGCCGAACGCATCCATGTCAGCAAAGCGGATCTCTACGGAAGTGGCAAACCGAAATGCGGAAACATCAAACGGGGGTGGGGTCATGTCGCTATGTTTTGGATGTCTGATCCCGAATACGCAATCGGGAACGTTTATTCAAAAGTATAACAAAATATGCAAAGGGAGGATAAACGGGCGAACCTAACCACGGAAATCGCGTTTACGAGGTAGTCAACCGCGAAAGGGTGTCTTATTTCTAGCTCCCGTATTTCAACTCGGGGTTAACCATACTACCGTTTTTCGCAAGTTATCAGCACAGCCATTTTTGCCGCAACTGCATGGCGTGGATCTCGTAGGCATGTAGACAACCGTCGTCCGTGTTGGCCGCGTCGTCAAGCATACAACTGGGGAAAATCGGCGATGAGGGCAAAAAAGCAGGCGAATAATGACATAATGTCGCTGTAAGACCATGTATAAGCGCCAAAAAGTCAGTAAAATGGTGATTTTTAGGCTTGGTATATCCTTTGAACTGGGATTGTCAAAGGTTTAATAAAAAACAAAAAGGAGGAATATACTATGGCATTAGTTAAATTTTCAAACGGACCACGCAGAACCCCAGCTACAACTCGATGGGCTGACGATATCTTTGCGCCATTCTTTAGCGATTCATTTATGAGCGATCGCTTTATTTCACGTGTACCGGCGGTCAACATCGCCGAGACCGAAGAGTCGTACGAGGTGGAATTGGCGGCCCCGGGTTTGGGGAAAGAAGATTTCAAAATCAACGTTGATGATGACGTGATGACCGTCTCTGCGGAGAAAAAGACCGAGAGTGAAACTTCGGAAAAGCATTACAGCAAGCGTGAGTATAGCTATACGTCGTTCACACGCTCGTTTACCCTGCCCGAAAGCGCCGACCAAGGAAAAATCGACGCGAGTTATCAGGATGGGGTGCTACGCGTATCGATCGGTAAACGTGAAGAAGCCAAGGTTGCATCACGTTTGATCGAAGTGAAGTAAACGATTTTGTGTAGAAGGGTGATTCTTAACTCGCTTAAGGATCCAGTGTAGTTTGGAAATCCGTCAGTCCGTTGGGCTGGCGGATTTCTTGCTTTAGGCCTTTTCGCCGTCGTAGACAAACCCCTCGCTTTTGGGAAGTTGATCAATAATAGTATCCCATTCGGCGGGCAGCCGCGTTAGTTTTCGCTTTTCGATGTCTATCCACGCGCCGTCCACGTTCACCACGGCGCATTTCGTGTCATCCGCGCGGTAGATGGTGTGCTGGAAGGAAAACCGGGAGTTTTGCGGGTTGTAGCGCGTCAGCTGCACGGCAACGCGGATGTGCTGATCGGCCATGATCTCACGAAGGTAGATAAGTTCTTCGCGAAACAGCACCGGACCGATTCCTGCCTCAGCGATTTTAGCCAATGAAATCCCCGCTTGTCCCAGCATATTCGCCCGGGCTTGCGCGCATACATCGGCATAGGCTGAGTGCCTGAGGTGGCGGTTTGCGTCGATTTGGGCCCAAATAACCTGGCCCTCGTAAAAAACTTCTTCCATAAGGCCAAAAATAATGAAAAGGGAAGTCCCATCAAAGACGATA
>CAYUIZ010000009.1:3011-50980 GCA_964444885.1 uncultured Sphingobacteriaceae bacterium
TATTTCACCTTTCATATTTCACCTTTCATATTTCACCTTTCATATTTCACCTTTCGTATTTCACCTTTCATATTTCACCTTTCGTATTTCCCCTTTCATATTTCCCCTTTCGTATTTCCCCTTTCGTATTTCCCCCTTCGTATTTCCCCCTTCGTATTTCACCTTTCATATTTCCCCTTTCATATTTCACCTTTCGTATTTCCCCCTTCGTATTTCACCTCGCTTTTCTTTTCGACACCAACTGGTTAGTCATCAATCCGATAGCACCAATAACGAGTATTCCCGCTGCGACTGCCAGGGCGTCGGGTAAGTAGGGAATGTACACGCGGATTAGTCCGGAAAGGCCTTGGGTCATGAGCAGCAATTCGTTGAGTATAATGCCGAAGACAAAGACAGCCGTAAAGCGCGCCGCGGCGGTCGTAGCGCGGATGGCACCGTGGCCATACATGTAGGCCAGGATAAATACGCTTATAACCGCCAGCAATACCAAATGAAGGTAACCGATAACGATAGGCCTGAAGCTGTAGGCCAGCTGGCTTAGCGCGGGAATGACCGACAGCGCCTGCAGCAAAACTTTAATCGTGGCGGCGATGCCCACCGCCAGAAGCAGCCACTTCCCGATAGGGCCCGAATGGATGGCCCAGAGACGCCGCTCGCGCAAAACCGAGCTGAGCCAGAATAGCCATACGATTGCCTGTGCACTGGCCGCCACGACCAGCAGTACGTACAGGCCAATGGGAAAGTCCCACCACAGCACAGAGAGCAGATATCCCGGAATACAGGCCAAGGCGAACACTCGAAATGTCGTGTTGGCGTGTTTGATGCGTATCCGGTTTCGCTGCGCCCAATCGTGGAACAGGCCCATGCAAGTAAACAGAAACCACCCGTTGTACTGGAAATGCAGGTAGAAATACACCGCGGCTAGCTGACGCCGGGGGTCGGCGTTGTGCGTGGCCATCAAGTAAGCCAGCACGAAGGTGCCCACCGACGAAATCACCAGAAATAGGAGGGCTGCTGCAAACCACTTTGCCGGCAATGACGTTCGAATGCGCGCCCGGAGATCGCGCCAAGCCATGACCGCAAACGCGTAGGAAACCCCAACGGAGAGGGAAGACGCGATGATGGAGTATAGGCCGTACCCCTGCAAAAAGAAGCTTATAAGCATAACGTAGGCGACGGCGAGATTGGCCAAAATTACCCATTGATAACGACTGGGTAGCCCTTCATTGCGCTTCTTGCGATGTAGGACCGCGGCCATGAATACCATCAGCGCATGGCTGATCCAGCCGGCGAAGGCAAAATGTGAATGGGCGTGGAGGACGAATTTCTGGTTAACTGCCGGCATGGGGAGTAGGATCTTCAGCCGCATGAGTAAGCCGGTGATAGCCACGAAGCATAAACTGACCAATGCGAGAATGACCCATTGCCGTACCGTTGTTTTCTTTAGGTAACTGTGCATTGGCCGAAGATAGCCGTTTTTAGGAACGATAGTTTATGATTCAAATCATATCCCGTCTGCCGGAATAAAGACTTTGCCCTTGACGATGCTGACTTTTTCCTCCTTTTCCATCCGCTTGAGGACCCGGATGATTGTCTCCACCCTTAGTCCCGTCATATTGGCCAATTGCTGCCTTGTTAGCATCAGGCGGTGACAATCCGGGCAAATGAATTTGTTGAGGCAATTGAAGTGCTCGATGAGCTTGGTGACTACCTTTTCGGGACTTTGGTTGGCCAGTAAATTCGTTAGCATGAACTTAAACCGCAGGTGTTGCACCATCGATTTCGTGAATTCGAAATGGATGTCGGGGTGCTCTTGCAACATTTCATGGAAAGCGGGCACGCTCAGCCTATACAGGATGCAGGCGGTATCGGCGATGGCACTGGCCTCGTAGACGCCGCCGTCAAAAAGCGGGAATTCACCAAAACTTTCCCCGGCTTCCGCGACGCGGTGAAGCACTTCCTTCCCGTCGTCTAACAGGGTGCACCAGCGCACGCGTCCCGATACGACTTGGTAATAGAACGCCGCAGGCGCGCCCTCGTTGAAAATAACTTCGCCGATATCGACTTTGCGCTGTGTAGCTCCTTTTTCCAGTAGTAGAGGTATCGGAATCATATTAAACTCGCTGGTTATTGGTGATTACAAACAAACTTAATGCAAATACTATCGAAAACCATACGGATATACCGTAAATTTACTTGATTGTCGTCACAACTAGAGGTGATGGATATCAGAATCGGTGCAAACATTTTTTATAATTGGTTGTTTGGAAGAAAGTTACGGTGCTTATGTTAAGACCTATTTCGGAGAAAATCGACGTCGGCAACCAATTATGATTCTGCTCATAAAAACGGGGACCGGATCACCGATACCTTTGTGTAGGACAAACATAGCGCACAACAACGATCGAGAAAAACAAACTGTCACATCACTAAACACTACTAAACATGAGAAAGCTAACAGTATTATTAATTTTGAGCATGATCGCTTTTGCGTGTTCACAACAACAGGAAGGTAATTCGGGACAAACGGCCCAGTCCTTGTCCGTGGATGATTACGATCCGAAACGCGGGCTCGGTCAGTACGACGATGTAGAAGTGGGTCCATCACTAGACGTGGAAATGGCCAAAGAAGGGCGCTTAGTGTCCGATCTGAAGTGCGCGAGCTGCCACAAATACACGGACGAGCGGCTTGTCGGACCAGGCTGGGCCGGGGTCAGCGAACGGCACCGTCCGGAGTGGCTGATGAACTTCATCACCGATCCCGATCCGATGATTGATGTCGATCCGGAGTTGCAGGCGCAGCTTGAACTGTGCTTGGTGCGTATGCCTAACCAAAACCTTTCGCACGACGATGCGCGGGCAATTTTAGAGTTTATGCGTGAGAACGACGGTGTGCAGTAAGACCTGGATGGAAATAATCTTAAACTAACTATATATTACTCATGAAATCAAGCAAATACTTATTGTGGACGTTCGCCCTTTTGGGGGTAGCCGCCACGTCGTTTAATGCCTGTAAACCCAAAGGTGCCGGAGGCGCCCTGGCGGGCAACGCTGCCGAAAGAGTCTATGTCGCCCCGGGCGAGTACGACGAGTTTTACACCTTTACCTCTGGTGGGTTTAGTGGACAGATGACAGTCTACGGCCTCCCTAGCGGACGCCTGCTCAAGCAGATCCCCGTTTTCTCCGTCAACGCGGAAAACGGCTGGGGATTCTCCGAGGAAACGAAGCCCATGCTGGAAACTTCGCATGGATTCGTCCCCTGGGATGACCTCCACCACATCGAATCGTCGTTTACATCGGGTATGCCTGACGGCCGGTGGATGTTTGCCAACTCGAACAATACCCCGCGGTTGGCACGTATCGACCTGACGACTTTCACCACCGCGGAGATCATCGAAATTCCTAATACCGGAGGCAACCACTGTTCGCCTTTCACGACCGAAAATTCGGAATACGTGATTGCGGCAACGCGCTTCAGCGTACCCTCGGATGGTCCCGAAAGCGACGTGCCTATTGACTCCTATAAGGAGAACTTCAACGGGCACATCAGCTTCGTTAGTGTCGACAAGGAATCGGGCGAGTTTGATATCGCGTTTCAGTTGAAAACGCCGGGTCTGAACTTTGACTTGTCCAGCGCCGGTAAGGGCGTGTCGGACGGCTGGCTATTCATCAGCTGCTACAACTCCGAGCAAGCACACACGCTGCTGGAGGTCAACGCTTCGCGCAATGACAAGGATTTCATTATGGCGATCGACTGGAAGAAAGCCGAAGAGTATTTCAAGGCCGGAAGGGGTGTGAAGCAAACCAACGTACGCTACGCGCACAACAAGTTTGACAAAAACAGCCACACCGCTACGTCTGAGATTAAAACCGAAGTGACTGTCCTGGACATCACCGAGTTTGACGACATCGCTTACTTGATGCCTTGCCCCAAGTCGCCGCACGGCGCTGACGTCAGCCCCACCGGCGAGTTTATCGTGGGTAGCGGCAAATTGGCAGCCTTGATCCCGGTATTCAGCTTTGAGAAAATACAAACGGCTATCGCCAACTCCGACTTTGAGACCGAGCGCTACGATGGCATCCCCGTACTGAACTACGAGAATATTCTGCACGGCGAAGTGCAAAAGCCCGGATTGGGCCCGCTGCACACCGAGTTTGACGAAAAAGGAAATGCCTATACCTCATTCTTCGTTTCCTCGGAAGTGGTGAAGTGGGACCTGAATACGCTCGAAGTACTCGACAGGCAGCCAACGTTCTACTCGGTAGGCCACTTGATGGTCGCTGGCGGAAACGCAAAAGTGCCTTATGGAAAATACTTGGTCGCGTACAACAAGATCACCAAAGACCGTTACCTGCCCACCGGCCCCGAACTGGCCCACAGCGCGCAACTCTTTGACATCAGCGGCGAGAAGATGGAGCTGTTGCTTGATTTCCCGACGTTGGGCGAACCTCACTACGCGCAAGCCATTCCTGCCGATCTGATCAAGGATAACTCGGTGCAGATTTATGACATCAACGCCAATACCCACGCGTACCGAACCATGGGCGAACAGGAAGCCAGGGTGGAGCGCGAGGGCAACATCGTGCGTGTGTACATGACCACCATCCGATCGCACCTGACACCAGACGTAATCGAGGGCATTCACCTGGGAGACGAGGTGTATTTCCACGTTACTAACTTGGAACAGGACTGGGACATGCCCCACGGCTTTGCCATCAAGGGTAACCGGAACGCGGAACTGCTTGTGATGCCCGGAGAGACCCAAACATTGAAATGGGTACCAGACCGCGTCGGTATCTTCCCGTTCTATTGTACGGACTTCTGTTCGGCACTGCACCAAGAGATGTCCGGCTATGCCCGGGTGTCGCCTCGCGGCGCCAATACGCCGATCAAGTACTACACGGGCGAGCCCAGCGAGTAAATTAACGCTAGCACAAAAGTACAATGCACGTGAAAAAACAGCATCGTATGCAATCCTTGCACCGCGCCATACTCATACTTTGTGGTATGGCGCTGCTTGCCGTCATCGCACTGCCGATATGGCGTATCGAACTGATTGCACCGCAGTACCCCGAAGGCCTTGAAATGTTTATCTACAGCTACAAGCTGGGCGGACAGGTCGAGATTATTAACGGGCTGAACCATTACATCGGAATGAAGGAACTCCATGCCGACGACTTTATCGAGTTTACGGTATTGCCTTATATCATTGCCGTGTACGCGGTGTTCTTTCTGTTGGTAGGCGTGCTGGCAAGACGAAGATTGCTGTACGTGCTGTTCGGGGCGTTCGTACTTTTCGGTGTCGTGGCCATGGTCGACTTTTATATGTGGCTGCATGATTATGGCCACAATCTCGACCCCAATGCGCCGATTATCGTTCCGGGGATGGCCTACCAACCGCCCCTAATCGGATACAAGCAGCTGCTTAATTTCCTAGCCTTTTCCATTCCGGATACCGGCGGTTGGATTTTTATTAGTTGTGGAGTATTGTTGGCTTATTGCGTTGTCATGGAATGGCGCATAGCCAAAAAATTAAAAGCATCATGAAGAGCATTAGATTTTTTTGCATGGTCGTACTCGGCCTGAGCATGGCCCTCGGCACGCAGGCCTGCGGCAATGACGGACCCAAACCCATCCAGTATGGAAAAGACCAGTGCGCGCATTGCCGGATGACGGTGAGCGACGCCCGGTTTGGCAGCCAGCTGGTGACGAAAAAGGGCCGTGCATACCATTTTGACGATGTGCAGTGCATCGTGTCCTACGTGAAGGCTGGCACAGTGGCCAAGGAAGATATTGCCGCTTTCTACATGCCAGACTATGCGAACGAAAATAAACTGTTGCCAGCAGAAGGGCTTTTTCTGCTGAAAAGCGAGTCGTTGAAAAGCCCCATGCGTGGAGACGTAGCCGGCTTTGCCAGCGAAGCGGATTTGGAAAAGGTGCGTGACGTGCACGGTGGGGAAACCCTCAAATGGGCAGACTTGTGGCAGTAAATGAAGGGTGAAAGCCGGAGAAGCGTAATGACTGTATGTGTTAACTATGTGTTTAGTATGTGCGTTTGCCTGATGGTAGCTGGCATGAGCCATGCCGCTACCATCAAGGTAGGCGACTCGCACCCCGTGAAGTCCATTGTGGCGGCATTGGAAATGGCACAGGATGGAGACACGATTTGGGTGGATGGCGGAACGTACAAAGAAGGCAATATCGCCATCCGCAAAAGCGTTGCGCTAATCGGCCGCAATAACCCGGTGATAGACGGACAGAAGCAATACGAACCGATTTCAATATTTGTACCACATGTGACTGTGCGGGGATTTACGGTGAAGGCTTCCGGCAGGTCCAATGTCAAGGACGTGGCAGCCATTAAGATTTACAATACCCATGATGTCCTTATCGCTGACAACACGCTGGACGACACCTTCTTCGGTATATACGCGCAGGAAGGAAAAAACTGCATCATCCGCAACAATACGTTGCGTGCCTATGGCCAAACCGAATTGCTCGTCGGCAATGGCATCCACGCCTGGAAAAGCGACGGCCTCCTCATCGAGGGAAACACGGTCTATGGGCACCGCGATGGCATCTATCTTGAATTTGTGACCAACACGGAAAGCCGCAACAATACCATAGCGGACAACCTACGCTACGGCTTGCATTTCATGTTTTCGCATGATAATGGGTATTACCACAATATCTTTAGCCGCAACGGCGCCGGCGTGGCCGTTATGTACACCCGCAATGTACGGATGGAGCACAACACCTTCAACGAAAACTGGGGCGATGCGTCCTACGGCTTGTTGCTCAAGGATATTACGGACAGCCATATCGAAAACAATACATTTTCCAAGAACACGACGGGTATTTTCATGGAGGGCAGCAACCGTACGCAAATACGGCGCAACCAGTTTGAAGGAAACGGCTGGGCGCTGCGCATCCAAGCGAATTGCCAGGACAATGTGCTGACCGAAAACAATTTTGTACACAATACGTTCGATGTGGCCACCAACGGATCCCTCACGCGGAACACCTTTGAGCGAAATTACTGGGATCGCTACGAAGGGTACGACTTAGATAAAGACCGCGTGGGTGACGTGCCGCATCGTCCCATCAGCTTATACTCGATGATCGTGGAGAAGCACCCCATGTCCATGTTGCTCTTCCGGAGTTTTATGGTCACCCTGCTGGATCGTACCGAACGCATGCTGCCCAGCCTTACGCCCGAAAAGCTAATGGACGAATATCCGTTGATGAAGCCCTTAGAGTTATGATCAGTATACAACATATCGCAAAGCGGTTCGGAAAGCTTCAAGTGCTGGAGGACGTGTCGCTCGATTTCAAGGCCGGCGAGTGCATCGCCCTCATTGGCCCCAATGGCAGCGGTAAAACCACATTGATCAAATCCGTGCTGGGTATGGTCATGCCGGACTCCGGCACGATGCTCTTCAAAGGCGAGCCGGTAGCGAAAGAATGGGCTTACCGAAATTATATCGGCTACATGCCGCAGATCGGCCGCTATCCCGAAAACATGACGATCGGCCAAGTGCTGGAAATGATGCGCGATATCCGCAAGGTGCCCAAGGCCGACCTGGACAACGACCTCTACCATGCCTTTGAACTGGACAGCATGCTTGAGAAGCGTATGGGTACGCTTTCGGGCGGAACGCGGCAAAAAGTTAGCGCCTGCTTGGCGTTTATGTTTAAGCCGGACGTGCTGATTCTGGATGAACCCACTGCCGGACTGGATCCGGTAGCAACCGAATTGCTGAAAGACAAAATTCTGGCGGAAAAATCGAGAAACAAACTCATTATCATTACCTCGCACGTACTGAGCGACCTGGATGACCTAGCGACCGAAGTAGTCTATATGCAAGACGGGCGTCCGTTGTTCCATAAACCGTTAGAAACCCTGAAAGCGGAAACAGGAACGGACAGGCTTGGCCGCGCTATTGCGCGCGTGATGGCTCAACAGGAGAACAAAGGAGTGGCTGTATGAACAAGATCGTTAAATACGTGATCGCGGATCTGCTGCGCAACCGCACGATGATGGTGTACACGCTGGTGTTGCTGGCATTGTCCATGACCGTATTCGGCATGGAAGACAACGCCGAAAAGGGGGTAGCCAGCTTGTTGAACATCATTTTGTTCGTGGTGCCCTTGGTCAGCATTATCTTTTCCACTGTCTACCTGTACAACAGCGCGGAGTTTATCGAATTGCTCGTGAGCCAGCCGCTCAAAAGGCAAACCATCTGGATGAGTATCTACGCCGGACTGGCGGGCGCTGTGGCACTCGCATTCTTCGTAGGGGTAGGCATTCCCGTTATTCTCTATGCCTTTATGCCTTCGGGTATCGTGCTGCTCCTGTGCGGCGTGGTGTTGTCGCTGGTGTTCGTATCCATCGCCATGTGGGCGTCGGTGCGCATTCGCGATAAGGCCAAAGGGATTGGTTTTTCCATTCTCCTGTGGCTGTATTTTGCCTTGCTTTTTGATGCATTGGTGCTGTTTCTGGTCTTTCAGTTTTCGGATTATCCCATCGAGAACGGTATGGTGGCCGTTTCGATGCTCAATCCGGTGGATATCAGTCGTATCCTTATTTTACTGCAGATTGACGTCTCTGCGATGATGGGGTATACGGGTGCGATTTTCCGGAACTTCTTCGGTACCAGCGGAGGCATGACCATCACGCTCGTGGTACTGATGTTATGGATACTGGTGCCACTGGCCCTCTCAAACCGCTTTTTTAAACACAAGGACTTATGATTCATTAAAAACAAATGCCCAGCTAGATTTTTTGCTGGTTAATTCGGATAAAAATGTCTTAAATTAATATTTCTGTTATGATTAAAACATCTATACTGGATGTCACCCGGATAGAGCCCCGGCTGAAGCATCCCACGATTTTCGACCACTTTGATGCACTCGAGCAAGGTGAGGAATTTGTAATTAAAAACGATCACGACCCGAAGCCGCTGTACTACCAGCTGCTGGGCGAACGCGGTAACACGTTTACTTGGGAATACCTGGAATCGGGCCCGGAATGGTGGCACGTGCGCATCGCCAAGCCCGCCAGTAGTGAGGAACCGGAAACGGTTGGGGAAATCGCCGCGCAGGACATTCGCAAAGCGGAAGTATTCAAGAAACTCGGTATTGACTTTTGCTGTGGAGGCAAAAAGACCGTGAAGGAAGCTGCTGCGGAGGCGGGTCTTGACGAGCGTGAGGTGATGGCGAAACTTGAGGATGCTGCGCATGCAGAGCCGGCTGCCAATGCCAACCATGCTTTCGACAAATGGGACGTCGGCTTCCTCGCTGACTATATCTACAATGTCCACCATCGCTACGTCCGGGAAAACGGACCGGTTATCGAGCAACTGGCCGACAAGGTTGCGCTGCGCCATGGCGTGGAGCATCACGAACTGATGACACTTGCGCACGGCATGCACGACTTTATGGCGGAATTATACAGCCACCTCGAAAAGGAGGAAAAGTTGGTGTTCCCCGTCGCAAAAGACCTCGAACGCAAAACGGACGGTGCGGTAGACGGGCTTGCTGACGTCGTGCAATTCATGGAGGAAGAACATGAAGCGGCAGGAGAGGAGCTACGGCACTTCCGCGCGCTGACCAAAGACTATAAACTACCGGAAAACGCCTGTAACTCGTATACGTATTTGTATGAAAAGATAAAGGAGTTTGAAGCTGACTTATTTCAGCATATTCATTTGGAAAACAACATTTTATTTCCAAAAATAGTCAAGCTTGAGCAGGAGCGCTTAGCACGCGGATGATGGTAGTGGGTCCACACACGCGGATAGCCGCGCTAGTCAAGCACAACGAAGCCAGTATCGACGCAATTGCCTCCCTCGCCAAGCCGTTGCGCAAGCTTCGCAACCCGTTGTTGCGCCGCGTGATGGCCTCGCGGGTGACGATTGCTGAGGCGGCTTCGATTGGCGGGTGCGAGCTTGCCGACTTTGCCCGCGTGCTGGAGCCCTTGGGATTCGTCTTTGCGAATGGCACACCGACAGATAAGGAAGACCAACCAGACCGCCAGCCGGTCTGGTTGCACAGCGCTTCGCCTACGCAGGTGACGCATATAGACGTACGCCCGATAATCGCGTCGGGCGGCGATCCCTTGCAAATGATCCTGAAAAGGTACAAGGCCTTATCGCCCGGCGAGCTGCTGTGCGTCATCAATTCGTTCGTCCCATACCCGTTGATTAAGTTGCTGGAAGAGAAGGGTGCGCAGTGTTTTACTGAAAGAATGGGGGATAGCTTGCATCATACTTGGTTTCTGAACGATCCTACAGCTAAAGCCGATGTGACCAAGGAAGGTAATGTAACATTGCATGGGGAGGAGGGTTTTTCGGCCTTGCTAACCCGCTTTGACACCTCGTGTGTGCGGCACATTGACGTACGGCCGCTGCCCATGCCCCTTCCCATGGAAACGATACTTGAAAACCTGCCAGCACTGCAACCGGGCGAAGTATTGCTCGTCAGCCATAAGCGAATTCCGTTGTACCTGCTGGAAGAATTAGCGGACGCAGACTACGCCATCCATATTTACGAGGCCGGCGAAGGTGACGTCCGATTGTTGATTCAGCCAACGGCCCATGCATAACGTAGGAGAGATATAATGGCTACTGGCGTACAGATCGCGAAAAGTCCCAGTCGGTGGGCGGTATTGCCATTCTATGGTACGGCAACGCTTTTTTTTCTGCTGTTAAGCGTCTTATTACTCCTGTCGGCCGACGGCCTGACCGGCCATTATTTTGCACCTAAGGTGTTGGCTATCGTGCATGTAGCTGCGCTGGGCTGGGGCACCATGATGATTTTTGGCGCGGCTTACCAGCTATTGCCGGTGATCTGCGAAAAAGATTTGTTCAGTACCCCCGTTGCGGTAGCGTCGTATGGGTTGCTGCTCGCGGGAACCCTGTTGCTCGCCTGGTCGTTTTGGGGCTTTCATACCGGGCTGCTGATGATTGTCGCGGGCTCCCTCGTGGTGGCGTCTGTGCTGTTGTACGTCATCAACGTTTTGGGCACCGCTGCGCCGCAGGTGGATGCCAGCATACACAAGATCTTCATTGTTGTTTCTGCCCTATGGCTGTTGGTGACGACGGTCATAGGGCTTTTGCTGGCCATCAATCTTTCATTTACGTTTATTCCGCGCAACCACCTCGACCTATTGAAATTGCACGCCCACGCGGGCTTGGCGGGCTGGTTTCTGCAATTGATTGTTGGCGTGAGTGCCAAGCTTGTGCCGATGTTTTTGTTGGGGAAACCGAAACGAGGCTGGCTCTTGCAGGTCGCTATCGTTTGCCAAAATCTGGGTCTGGTGCTCTTTTTAGCCGATGGCTACGCGAACCCCATCCAGGCATACATGCTCGTGTATGCCGGCATCGTAGGTCTGGGCATTCTGGCATGGTTGCTCTATTTGGCCGAGGCCTATACCAGCCGGGTACGGCGCAGGGTAGAGGTGCTGATGAAACATACGGCGGTATCCGTCGTCTGCCTCGTGTCCGGATTGGTTGTACTGCCTGTGACTTTCTGGCTCGCTGACACCAAATGGACGGCAATTTATGGCGTGCTGTTATTGCTGGGATGGATCACCGCCATCATCTTAGGAATGACATTCAAAACCCTGCCCTTTATCGTTTGGAACGACCATTACCGGCTCCTGACGGGTAAGACGAAGGTGCCCTTGCCCAAGGATTTATATAGCGATAGGTTGGTTCTTGTCCAATTTCGCCTTTACCTCGTTGCCTTAGCCATGCTGGTGTGCGGCATGGTGCTCAACCACCTTTTGGTTATCCGTATAGCGCTAGTGCTATGGGTAGCGCTGGCGCTGCTGTATGGAACCCATGTTTTAAAAGTCTTATTTCACAAGCCTGCACAAACTTATGCAAATAGAACTGACCGATAGATACGCTGCCGAGAAAATAAAGGCGCGAACAGCATTAATGGAAGTGATCGATCCCGAGCTTTTTGTCAATGTGGTGGACTTGGGACTGATCTACGACGTGGAATTTGGGGAGAGCAGCAAGGTAACGGTTACCATGACGCTGTCCACGCCGCATTGCCCGTTGGGCGATGCGATCACGACGGGCGTCCGCAACGCGCTGGAAGGGAGTTTCCCCGACCGTGAAATAGCCGTCAATCTGGTGTGGGAGCCCGAATGGAGCCCCGATAGCATCAGCGATGCCGGACGGGCGCAATTGGGAATTGATTGAGTGCAGATGGAATCCGAAAACAAAACAACGAATGAAGAAGATAACACAACACACGTTCCATATTCCCGTCATGGGATTGGGATTCACCATTGAAACGCCGCTAAAGGTAGCCCGCTTCGGGATATCCTCAGCGCTGTCATTAGCGGATGACGAATTGATCGAGCAAATGCGGCAACATCATGCGCCGGCTTACGGACATGCCTACGAGGCAATCGGCGCTGAGGCGGACGACGCCCGCGCTAAGCGGATCACTGCCTACTTGGATTTGCTCGACCGCGTAGTAAGGGAGCAAACCGCGGTACTGCGGCAGGAGGATTTTGAGGACGGCAACGAAATCACCAAGTATTTCGAGCTTTTGCCCGATACGTCGCCCATCAAGCAGGATTACCTGAGGATGCTGGCCATGGAAGGCGCAGCCCGGAAATCCATGGAGGCAAGCCTGCGCGAACACATCACCGCTGGATCCATCGATGTCAATATCATGACCAAGGTAGACAAGACCAATTACGGCAAAGACGGCCAACCGCTTCCGCCCGAGTATTCCGATGCCTTAGCTGCATTGCGCGGCTTTGCCAACAGCCGGATGCATGCGTCAGTTATTCTTTCGGCTGGACTCAATCCCCGTTTATTTGCGTATTTCGAAGCCTTCGACAGCTTTTTTCCCGATGAATCCGGCCATTTATCCAAAAAGGTGGTGCTCAAGGTCAGTGACTACCGTTCGGCAATGATACAGGGCAAGATGCTGGCCAAAAGGGGGATCTGGATATCCGAATTCAGGATAGAATCGGGGCTGAACTGTGGCGGGCATGCATTTGTCAACGATGGCCTACTACTCGGCCCCATCATGGAAAGCTTCAAAGCGAACCGGCACTCCCTCTATGCTGAGCTCAAAGCCCTATGCGACGACGCGTTGCGGGCAAAGGGTCGTGGGGCATTCCAATCGGAACCCGTACAGCGAATCACGGTGCAAGGCGGGATTGGACATGCCGATGAAGACCGCTTTCTTGCCGACTATTACGAGCTGGACGGCACGGGCTGGGGAAGTCCGTTTCTGCTTGTTCCTGAAGTAACGACGCTTGACGAGGAAACGCTGCATAGCCTGGCCAAGGCCAATCCGGACGACTTTTATTTGAGCAACGCCTCGCCTTTAGGCGTGCCATTCCACAACTTCAAGCCCAGCACCGCCGAAAAGCAACGCAAGGACCGGATCGAACGAGACCGCCCGGGAAGCCCCTGCCATAAAAAGTACCTGACGTTCAACACCGAGTATACCGATCGGCCCATCTGTACGTCATCCCGTCAGTATCAGCACCTGAAGCTCAAGGAAGCGCGAGCCAAGTACGGTACAGGCGATAACTACCGCGAGGTAGCCGCCCGGATCATGGAGAAAGATTGTCTATGCGATGGGTTAGCCGCACCGGCACTTATCAAAAACAACATCAAGAATAAATACAAACTCAAAGCGACGACCATTTGCCCGGGTCCCAATTTGGCGTATTTTTCCCACATTTCTACCTTGCAGGAGATGGTAAGCCATATTTACGGTCGGGCGGATGTGCTGAACAGCTTGTTCAGGCCCAACTTGTTCGTCAATGAGTTACGGCTTTATATGGATTACTTCGGCAAGGAAATCGATCTGCGAAAACGGGGATTGTCCGAACGCAAAGACTCGTATTTCCGCGTGTTTCAGGAAAATTTGCAAAACGGTATCCAGTATTACCAAGATATCGTGCCGCGGATGAAAGAATATGTGCATTTGCAAGTCGACAACATGGTCGCTAGCCTAGCCGAAGCGGAGCAGGCCCTCGTGAAGTTCGCGGCTTTAAAAGAAGAGGTGACACCTGCGCTCGAAGTTGCGGACTAGCGGCTGCCATTTCATATCATGCAAAAACGAGGTTGTATCAAACGTATTATTTCGAACCTAATGAAGTGACGTTGGGAAATCTAAGGTGTTGGTAATTAATGATTTCCAGCGTTGTCGAAATAACGAAAGTTACGACTTTCGGGTTTTTGATACAGCCTCGTTGCTAATAATTTTTGCCAGTCCGCGGGTGCGCAGCGGTTTAATTGAGCGGATCGCCGTCCAGCAGGATAACTTTGAGGGTGATATCCCCGGGACGCCCCACCGTGCCTCCTTGGCCGTCGGCCCACGTGACATCAATCCACAGCCGACCGATTTCGTAGTCATAGCGGTAAGCCAAACCCTCATAAACGCTTGTCAAGGGTTCGAATATTCCGTCACCGAACGAAATATCCACCAATACGGTACCGTTTTCGAAGATTAGATCATCGATTTCGGGGATATTCCGCGAATAAGACCACAGGCCCTGATTGGCGTCAGCCGTCCATTGGTTTGAGCCCACCTCAAACCACAAGGAACGCGCGTTATTGTAATAGGTTTTTTCAATCACTTCCGTTTTCTGGCAGGATGAAAGCGCTGCGGTACCCAATAGCGCGATGGCGATGTAAATGGCTTTTTTCATACGAACAAGATTTAAAGATAATGTGCTAGCTGTTTGCTCGCTTCTAATGATAGGACAAATATTGTGCTAGAAAAGTTTAAGCGCACGTAAAAAACAAAAAAAGCAGCACCGTTTCGCAAAACGGCACTGCTTCTATTCTTGGTTGGTCTATTTAGACCGCGCTATTCGTCTTTCTGTTCTTTGGCGATATCCGCGTCGGCAGGCTTCTCCGGATTTTCGTTTGGTTTCCGGTGTCCGACCACGATTTCATCTTTCTCTTTGTCGTAGTCGATCCGAAGTGCCTCACCTTCGGCAATCTCGCCTTTGAGGATTTCCTCCGCCACGGGGTCTTCCAGGAATTTCTGGATCGCGCGCTTCAGCGGGCGTGCACCGAAATTGTGGTCGAACCCTTTATCGGCAATGAATTCCTTAGCCTCCGTGGTCAGCTCGATGTGATAACCCAAGGCCTCGATGCGTGCGAATAGTGCCTTGAGCTCGATATCGATGATTTGGAAAATGTCGTTTTTGTCCAGCGAGTTGAACACAATCACGTCATCGATCCGGTTAAGGAATTCGGGCGCAAAGGCACGTTTCAGCGCATTCTCGATGACGCTACGCGAGTGCGAATCCGCTTGTTCGGATTTGGCCGCCGTGGCAAACCCCACGCCTTGGCCGAAGTCCTTGAGCTGACGCGCACCGATGTTCGACGTCATGATCAGGATGGTGTTGCGGAAGTCCACCTTGCGGCCTAAGCTGTCGGTCAGCTGGCCTTCGTCCAGCACCTGCAGCAGGAGGTTGAACACATCGGGGTGGGCCTTCTCGATTTCGTCAAGCAATACGACCGAATAAGGCTTGCGCCGTACTTTTTCAGTCAGCTGCCCGCCTTCTTCATAACCCACGTATCCCGGAGGCGCACCTACCAAGCGCGAAATGGCGAATTTTTCCATGTACTCGCTCATGTCGATCTGTATAAGCGAATCTTCGCTGTCAAACATGAAACGCGCGAGCTCCTTGGCCAGTTCCGTTTTCCCGACACCCGTAGGGCCGAGGAAGATAAACGATCCAATCGGCTTTTTGGGGTCCTTCAGCCCGGCACGCGTGCGCTGTATGGCTTTGACCAGCTTGTTGACGGCTTCGTCCTGGCCGATAATCCGGCCTTTCATCGACGTGGCCATACCGAGCAGTTTCTGGCTGTCTGACTGGCCCACGCGTTGCAGTGGGATGCCGGTCATCATCGACACCACCTCGGCGACATTGTCCTCCGTTACGGTGTAGCGCCGTGTTTTCGTTTCGGCCTCCCATGCTGATTTTTCGCTTTCCAGTTCTTCCAGCAGTTTCTTTTCCGTGTCGCGGAGCTTGGCCGCTTCTTCGTACTTCTGGCTTCTGACGACCTTGTTTTTCTCCACTTTGACCTCTTCGATTTTCTCTTCGATGTCAATGATGCTTTGTGGCACGTGGATATTCGTCAAGTGTACCCGCGAACCGGATTCGTCGAGCGCGTCGATGGCCTTATCGGGCAAGAAACGATCCGTAATGTAGCGTGTTGTCAAGTTCACGCACGCTTCAATCGCCTCCGGCGTATAGATTACGTTATGGTGGTCTTCGTATTTGTCCTTGATGCGGTTGAGGATCTCAATGGTCTCATCGTGCGTAGCCGGCTCGATCATCACCTTCTGGAACCGGCGGTCCAAGGCCCCGTCTTTCTCGATGTACTGGCGGTATTCGTCCAGCGTCGTTGCGCCAATACATTGGATGTCGCCGCGGGCAAGTGCCGGCTTGAACATGTTTGACGCGTCGAGTGAGCCGGATGCCCCTCCTGCGCCCACAATAGTGTGTATCTCGTCGATAAACAGGATCACGTCGGGTGATTTTTCCAATTCATTCATCACCGCTTTCATGCGCTCCTCAAACTGGCCCCGGTACTTTGTGCCTGCAACGATGGAGGCCAAATCTAAGGTGACTACGCGTTTGTTGAACAACACACGCGATACTTTCCGCTGCACGATGCGCAACGCAAGCCCCTCGGCAATGGCTGATTTACCGACACCCGGCTCTCCGATGAGGATGGGGTTGTTTTTCTTGCGGCGTGAGAGGATTTGCGACACCCGTTCGATTTCCTTCTCGCGGCCCACGATGGGGTCTAGTTTTCCTTCTTCCGCGGCTTTGGTCAGGTCGCGCCCGAAATTGTCCAGCACTGGCGTTTTGGATTTGATGTCCGAAACTTTCTTAGGCTGGTTGAAATCCTCTTCCCTGAAATCATC
The DNA here is from genome assembly GCA_964444885.1 of uncultured Sphingobacteriaceae bacterium. Lineage (GTDB taxonomy): Bacteria > Bacteroidota > Bacteroidia > Sphingobacteriales > Sphingobacteriaceae > CAYRGQ01. The sequence continues at coordinate 19,951 of CAYUIZ010000009.1, forward strand.
GTCACCGGCCGTGGAGCCGGAAGCCTGATCGCTAATGCCGGCCTTATTCTGTTCCACATCCGCCTTGAAAATGTCGTAATTGATATTGTATTGCTGCAATATCTGCGACGCAATATTCTCTTCGTCGCGCAGGATCGATAGTAATAAATGCTCCGTCCCGATCACGTCGCTTTTGAATATCTTAGCTTCGAGGTAGGTGATTTTCAATACTTTTTCCGCTTGTTTGGTGAGCGGCATGTTTCCGATCGGCGAACGGGAAACCGATGAGCCCCGCACGGCCTCTTCGACCGATTTGCGCAGGCTAGCGGTATCGATACCCGCCTGCCTAAGGATTTTTATGGCTAATCCGTCGCCCTCCCGAATCAAGCCAAGCAATAAGTGCTCGGTGCCGATATAGTCGTGCCGCAGACGAATGGCTTCTTCCCTGCTGTAGGAAATCACATCCTTGACGCGTGGCGAAAATTTTGCTTCCATGAATTTAATACCTTTCTTTATTTTCCTAAGGACGATATAAATGTATGAAAAATCTAATAACGTCCTATGATTTCTGTTGTAACTTTTAATCAACAATCACGCCACCTAATCAAATATAACAAAATGTCAGGTTTTTGCCAAGGATAATCTCTAGGTTTCTCCCTATATTTGCCGATTAAGGGAATATCAGCTTGCCATGTCAGACGAAAAAATAATCTTTTCCATGGCGGGAGTCAATAAGATTCATCCGCCCCAAAAACAAGTACTTAAGAACATTTACCTGTCATTCTTCTACGGTGCCAAGATCGGCGTTATCGGCCTCAACGGGTCAGGTAAGTCCTCCTTGCTGCGGATCATTGCCGGGGTAGACAAGTCCTACCAAGGCGAGGTCGTGTTCTCGCCCGGCTATTCGGTCGGCCTATTGGAGCAAGAACCCGTTCTGGACGACGATAAGACCGTGCGCCAGGTGGTGGAGGAGGGCGTTGCGGAGACCGTTGCGCTACTCGCCGAGTACGAGGAAATTAACGAGAGATTCGGGCTGCCCGAGGTATATGAGGATGCCGATGCGATGGAGAAACTCATGGCTAGGCAAGGGGAATTGCAAGATCGCATCGATGCCTCTGGGGCATGGGAGCTCGACAGCAAACTCGAACGCGCGATGGACGCGCTTCGCTGTCCGGAGCCGGAAACGAAGATAGCCACTTTGTCAGGTGGTGAGCGGCGGAGGGTGGCATTATGTCGGTTATTGCTCAAGCAACCCGATGTATTATTGCTGGACGAGCCGACCAACCACTTGGACGCGGAGTCGATCGACTGGCTCGAACAGCACCTGAGCCAATACCCGGGAACGGTCATCGCGGTCACGCACGACCGCTATTTCCTCGACAATGTCGCCGGCTGGATTCTCGAACTGGACCGCGGCGAGGGCATTCCATGGAAAGGCAACTATTCGTCTTGGCTCGACCAGAAAGCGAAGCGCCTCGCTCAGGAGGAGAAAACCGAAAGCAAGCGCCAGAAGACGCTGGAGCGCGAGCTGGACTGGGTGCGCATGGCGCCCAAGGCCCGCCACGCCAAATCCAAGGCACGTCTGCATAACTACGATAAATTAGCGTCGGAGGAAACCCGCGAGCGCGAAGAAAAACTGGAACTCTTCATTCCGCCGGGGCCACGTCTGGGCAACGTTGTAATCGAGGCGCATGGTGTCAGCAAGGCGTACGGCGATCGTATTCTCTTCGAAAATTTGAGCTTCTCCTTGCCGCCTGCCGGCATTGTCGGTATTATCGGGCCTAACGGCGCGGGTAAGACGACGCTATTCCGTTTGATCACCGGCCAGGAACAGCCCGACGAGGGCACGTTTCGGGTGGGCGAGACCGTCGTGCTCGGCTATGTGGACCAGATGCACGATGATTTGGATCCTGAAAAATCGGTTTGGGAGAATGTTACCGATGGCCTGGATAACCTGATGCTCGGCAATCGGATGGTCAATTCGCGGGCTTATGTATCCAAATTTAACTTTAACGGAGCGGACCAGCAGAAGAAAGTTGGCGTGCTCTCCGGAGGCGAGCGAAACCGCGTGCATCTGGCGATCGCACTGAAGAAGAGTTCGAACGTGCTGTTGCTCGACGAACCGACGAACGATATCGACGTCAACACGTTGCGTGCACTGGAGGAAGGCTTGGAGAACTTCGGCGGTTGCGCCGTCATCATCTCCCACGACCGTTGGTTCCTCGATCGGATTTGTACGCACATTCTCGCTTTTGAGGGTGACTCACAGGTTTACTTTTTCGAAGGAAACTATTCGGAGTACGAAGAGAACCGCAAGAAACGCCTCGGCGATACGGGCCCGAAACGGATTAAATACAAAAAATTGGTTAAATAAAACCAGACAATAAACAGGCGTATGGATACTTCCAGGCTGCTTGCCGCGATTATTGAGCACGCCATCGACGGCATCATCACCATCGATAGTCGGGGCTTGGTTGAGTCAATCAACCCGGCGGCGCTTCGGTTGTTTGGCTATGAAGAGCATGAGGTGATCGGCCGAAATATCTCGGTCCTGATGCCTGAGCCACATCGGAGCGACCACGATAATTATATCGCAAATTACCTGCGGACGGGCCAGAAGAAAATCATCGGCGTCGGACGCGAGGTAAGGGGGCTGCGCAAGGATGGGACCACGTTTCCCTTCCGATTGGCGGTGAGCGAAGTCGTCATGAGCAACAAGAATATTTTTACGGGTTTTATCCACGACATGTCCAAAGAAAAGGAGGTCGAGGAGAAACTGATGCGCTATACCGAAGAACTGGAGCACACGGTCAGCGAGCGTACGAAAGACTTGATTTCGCTCGTGGCAGAATTGGAAAAAGCGAAATCCGAAGTCAGCGTGTCGCTGGAAAAGGAAAAGGAACTCAATCAGATGAAGTCCCGATTCGTATCCATGGCTTCACATGAATTCAGGACGCCACTGAGCTCCATACAGTTATCGTCTGACTTGATTGATAAATACGTCGTTAAACCCGACCTGAATAACGTGCTGAGGCATACGGGCCGTATCAAGAATTCGGTACAATTGCTGACGAGTATCCTCAACGATTTCCTGTCATTGGAGCGTCTGGAAGCCGACCGCGTGACCGCGAAAATGGAGGAGGTAAACCTGGTCTGGCTTGGTGAGGAAATCACGGAGGAAATGCAGTTGATTTGCAAGAAAAACCAGCACATTGTGTATCAGCATACCGGTTCGACCGGAACGTTTGAGCTGGACCCGAACCTGGTGAAGAGCAGCGTAATCAACTTAATTTCGAACGCCATCAAATATTCAGGCGAAGATACGTTTATCGAGTTCAACACCGAGATAGCGGGCGACACGTGCATACTTACGGTCAAAGACAACGGGATCGGGATACCGAAGGAAGACCACAAAAACCTGTTTGAGCCATTTTTCAGGGCTAATAATACCGGTAACATTCCGGGTACGGGGCTGGGCCTCAATATTGTCAAGCGCTATGCTAAGCTAATGGGCGGTACGGTGAGCTTTTCGAGCGAGCTGAACAAAGGCACGACCATCACGCTGACGTTCAATGCCAGTTAAAACGTTGAAAATAAATACTTAATGAAACCTAAGCAAACGACTATCCTCATTATTGAAGACAACGACGACATTCGTGAATCTACGGCCGAAATATTGGAAATGAGCGGTTTCGAGGTGTTTACGGCGTCCGAAGGAAAAAGCGGGGTCGACATGGCCATTAAGCAATTGCCCGACATCATCCTATGCGATATCATGATGCCCGAACTCGACGGGTACGGCGTATTGTACATGCTGAGCAAGCACGAGGGGACTGCGGGTATTCCGTTCATCTTCCTCACTGCGAAGGCTGAGCGCGCCGACATGCGCAAGGCGATGGAAATGGGCGCGGACGATTACTTGACCAAGCCCTTTGACGACATGGAACTGCTCAACGCCATCGAAACCCGACTGAAGAAAAGAAAGCAGCTGGGCAGCCCGGCCAAGGGTACCGTGTTCCTCAGTGAGGAGGAGCAAGAACTCGTACTCAGCGAATTGGTGCAAGCCTCGCGGGTAAAAGTATTTAAGAAGAAGCAATCCATTTATCAACAGCACGATAGCCCACTTTACCTCTATTATATCATTAAGGGGAAAGTACGCAGTTATCTGCACTATTTAGACGGGCGCGAACTCTCGACGGATATTCACACGGACAACAACTTTTTCGGCTATGAGTCGCTGTTGTTGCAGGAGCGGTATAACGATAATGCCGAAACGCTGGAGACGACCGAGGTAGCGCTAATCAGCAAAGATAAGTTTTTCGAGCTGCTGTACCGCAAGCCCGGAATTGCCAACACCTTCATCAAGCTGCTGTCCGGCAATATCCGAGGTCGCGAAGACCAGTTGTTGGGTTTTGCCTATGACTCGGTTCGGAAACGGGTCGCCAACGCGTTGGTGCACGTTGCTGAGAAGTTCGTGACGGACGATGAGAATGAGTGCTTAATCCGCGTGTCGCGCGACGATTTGGCTGCCCTTGCGGGCACTGCCAATGAAACCATCAGCCGCATGTTGTCTGACTTCAAAGACGAAAGCCTGATCAGCAAGGAGGGAAATGCAATCCGGATTTTATCCATGAGCAAATTGCGGACGATTAAACAATAATTGCTGTGACAAGGCCATAGGGGCTGTATCGAAAGTCCGAAATTCATAACTCTTGTTGTTTCTCGGGCGCGATAAGTAGGTAATTGCCAGAATTTTAGACTCCTATATTCCTTTTGTTATGTCCGAAGTGATACTTTTGATATAGCCTCGTTCCCGCCATCCCCAAGGCGCCCACCCAACCTAATCGTAGCGTGATAGATGTGCCATACAGGCGCGAAGCCCATCCCGTGCCGCAAAATAATAACGGGTGTCATTTTTTTAGTTGACTGGATACAAGCTTTCGCGAGGGTGTTAGCCGTAGTTTTGTTCTTGTGAATAAATATACGTAACAACGACCAGCCAGTAAGGCCTAGATTAATTGATGAAGGCGATTGCATACAACATACAGCCGTACGAGAAGGAGCTTTTGACGTTGGCAAACGGAAAGAGGCACGAACTCACGTTGATTTCCAACGAGCTAAACGACAAGACCGTTCTTTTTGCTCAAGGAAAGGACGTCGTTATCGTGGCTACCGCGGCCGTACTGAAGCCCGCTATGATGGGCATGCTCACATGCGCCGGTGTGCGCAAGGTAATTGTGCGTGCTGCCGCATCCCTCGAGCAACGGGCACTGGATGAGGCAGATCGGGCTGGGATACAGGTGGTAAATACACCCGTTGCCATGGATTCGCCAGCGCATATTGCCGAAAAGACCATCGAATACCTCCATCAGTGGGAATCAGAGAAAGTTGCCTCGCTGAGCGCCAATACGAACGAGCAGGAGGCTCGTTCTCAGGCCCCAGGATCCGGGACACCGTTCAAGCGACCAAATCAGTAAGACTATGAAAGAGTTGATAGCCAAGTACAATGTGGCTGCCCCCCGTTATACAAGTTATCCCACGATGCCCTATTGGGATCAGCTGACCTGGTCGCAGGCGACGTGGCTGGAACATGTCCGATCGCGGTTTGACGCACAGGGGGCAGCAGGCATTAGCCTGTATTTGCACTTGCCCTTTTGCGAGAGCTTGTGCACCTACTGCGGTTGCAATACGCGGATCACGACCAACCACGGGGTGGAAGATCCGTATATCGCTGACTTGCTGGCCGAGTGGCGTATGTACCTCAATCTGTTTGGCGCCAATAAGCCGGTAATCCGCGAGCTCCACCTAGGCGGTGGGACACCCACGTTTTTTAGCCCGCACAACCTGGAGAAATTGATTGCGGGGTTATTGGAGCATACCGAAACGGTGGGTGAGCGCTTCTTTTCGTTTGAAGGACATCCGGCCAGCACGAGCCTCGAGCACCTCCAACTCCTGCATAACTACGGTTTTACCCGCCTCAGCCTAGGCGTCCAGGATTTTGACCCCGACGTGCAACGCATCATCAATCGCAAGCAGACGGAAGAAGAACTCCAACGGGTCATGGACGATGCCCGGTCTGTCGGCTACACCTCCATTAACTTCGACCTGGTTTTTGGCTTACCGCTGCAGACCCGGGACAGCATCCGCACCACGGTTGAAAAATCCCTAGCCCTTAAGCCAGACCGGATTTCGTTTTACAGCTATGCCCACGTGCCTTGGCTGAAGCCAGCCCAACGCATGTTTACCAAGGATATGCTGCCTGTGGGTGAAGCCAAAAGCGAGCTCTATCAAATTGGCAAGTCGCTCATCCTCGATGCGGGATACAACGATGTGGGCATGGATCATTTCGCATTGCCCCACGATGCCCTATTCAAAGCCTCGGTCGAGGGAAGCTTGCATCGCAACTTTATGGGTTACACGGAAACATACACTCCGCTTTTGTTAGGTTTAGGGGTTTCGTCGATCAGCGATACGTGGACGGCATTTGCCCAGAACGTGAAGAGCGTGGAAGAATACCGTGCACTGGTGCGGGCAGGCGAATTTCCGTTGGCCAAGGGCCATGTGCTGACTGCGGAGGATCTCGCTTTGCGCAGGCATATCTTGGATATGATGTGCAAAGGTGTGACCGAGCTAGAGCCGGACGGTGTGACGGACGTGCCGGGTATCCTGGAGCGTCTGCAACCGACGCTGCAGGACGGATTAATCACCATTGCTGGTAACCGAGTACACGTCACAGAATTGGGCTGGTCTTTCCTGCGTAATATCTGCATGGCGTTTGACCAGCGCCTGCACAACAAACGAACGGATAATCCGATATTCAGCCAAGCTGTGTGACCCGGCACGCCCACATGGAAACGAACACGAGACATACCCGCACCAAAACCACGTGCTACCACTGTGGTGATGCGGTGGTGACGAATGTCTATCGCCTCGATGAACGGGATTTCTGCTGCTTGGGTTGTCAGACCGTGTACCAAGTGCTATCGTCGGCTAATATGCAGCAATATTACCGGCTGAACACGCACCCCGGCCAGTCCCAAGCGAAACGATCGGCTGACTTCGCCTACCTGGACGAACCCGCCATCGCCGATAAGCTCATCGATTTCAAGAACGACCAAATAACGATAATCACGTGCTACGTACCAGCCATTCACTGCAGTGCCTGCATTTGGCTGCTGGAACACCTGTACAAGCTGGAGCCGGGTGTCGCAAAATCACAGACCGACTTCATGAAAAAGCAAGTCAGCATCACGTTCAAGCACGAGGAGATTTCCTTGCGCGGCGTGGTTGAATTGCTTACCTCCCTGGGCTACGAGCCCAAAATCACGTTGCAAGACGTCGTCAAGGCCGGCAAGAAAGTAGAAAGCAAGGGCTTGGTAGCACGCATCGCCGTAGCCGGATTCTGTTTTGGCAATTCCATGATGCTCAGCTTTCCGGAGTACTTGGGCATGGCCGCTTTCGAAGCCCAATACGCCCATTATTTCGGTTACCTAAACTTAGCTTTTGGCATTCCCGTACTGCTATATAGTGGCATGGGGTATTTTAAGTCGGCGTGGTACAGCTTACGGCAAAAGCAACTGAACCTCGATGTGCCGCTAGCGTTGGGAATCGCCGTGCTGTTTCTCCGTACGGCTTGGGAAGTATTATCGGGCACCGGACCCGGCTTCGCCGATACGCTGTGCGGTTTGGTCTTTTTCCTGCTTATCGGTAAATGGGTGCAGCAGCGAACCTATTATCATTTGTCTTTCGAACGCGATTACCGGTCGTACTTCCCCGTAGCCGTCACACGTATCACCGCCGGCGGCGACAAGCCGGTGCCTATTGGCGATCTCGAAGTGGGGGATCGGATTCTGATCCGCAATAACGAAGTTGTGCCCGCGGATGCGATCTTGCTGAATGGCCACGCGGCGATGGATTTCAGTTTCGTGACAGGCGAGTCCGAGCCCGTGACCAAGGTGTTGGGTGAGGTTGTGTACGCCGGCGGTAGGCAGACAGCCGAAGCGATAGAGCTGGAAATCGTCAAGCCTGTATCCCAAAGCTACCTGACTAAGCTGTGGAACAACGAAAATGCCAAGCCTCACGATAAGAAATTCCGCACGTTTAGCAATACCGTGAGCCGGTATTTCACGGTGGTGTTGCTCATTATTGCCATAACGGCTGCGTCTTTCTGGTTACTGCAGGGGGATAGTGGCCGGGCTTGGGGGGCTTTTACGGCAGCGCTGATTATTGCTTGTCCCTGTGCGTTGGCCCTGAGCTCGCCCTTTACGTTATCGGCGGCGCTGAGTATTTTTGATCGGAACCGCATGTACGTCAAGAACGCAGCCACGGTCGAACAAATGGCCGCGATTGACAGCCTGGTTTTCGACAAAACGGGGACTATTTCGTCGCCGAATGCGTTCGATATCCAGTTTGAGGGCAAGTTGAACAATGAAGAGTTGCTCTGGGTGGTGTCCGCCTGCCGCAATTCGGGACATCCGCTGAGCCGCGAAGTGGTGAAATGGGCCGATGCGGAGGAGACGGTGCCCGTCACCGGCTATGAGGAAATTGCCGGTGAGGGTATCGCCGCGACGGTACAGGGGCGGTACGTGCGCGTGGGCAGCGCTCAGTTTGTGGATTATCAAGCAGACGCCAACGAATTGCGGGGCAATGGCAGCCGTGTTTTTGTGTCGATCAACAATCAGCCTAAGGGTTATTTCTTTCTCGACCAACCCTGGCGTGAAGGACTCGCAAACGTCATTGCGGCGCTGTCCGACCCGTATAGCTTGCACCTTATTTCCGGCGATAACGACAAGAGCAAAGACACCCTTCGAGCGGTGTTTCCAGCCTCATCGGACTTGCATTTTGGTTGCATGCCTGCGGATAAACAAGCCTACATTCAATCCTTGCAAGACAAGAAGCACCAGGTCTGCATGATTGGCGATGGACTGAATGACGCGGGCGCCCTACGCCAAGCGAACATGGGGATAGCCGTCAGCGATGATATCAACAATTTCAGTCCGGGCTGCGACGCCATCCTCGACGGCCGTTCTTTTGAAAAACTGCCACGATTTTTTAGCTTTGCTAAAGATACGATCAAGGTGATCCACATGAGCTTCGCGATATCCTTGATGTATAATGTTGTGGGCTTGGGTTTTGCGGTGCAGGGTACCATGTCGCCTTTGTTTGCAGCCATTTTGATGCCGCTGAGCACGGTAACGATTATCGGCTTTACCAGCACCATGACCCACGCGTATGCCCAAAGGCGCGGGCTGAAGAAAAAGGAGTAGCAATGGGAATCATTTTCTTTTTGATCGGATGCAGTATTTTGGTGGCGTTGATTTTCCTGGGCGCTTTTTTCTGGGCTAATAAGACGGGCCAGCACGACGACCTGTACACGCCCTCGGTCCGGATCCTGTTTGAGGACGAGGTGCAAGTGCCGGCGGAGGAAGAACCTTCCGAGGAAGTCGCCCACAAAGCGTAACGCTATCTTTGACCGAAGTTGGGACTATCGGTGTGCCTTTTCGGACTACGCGGAGTCTTTCTCTTGATACAGACCTTCCGCGTCGCGCAGGCGGATGTTTACCTAAATCCCCTTTGACTAATAGCAAATCACCATGGATATTATTCGACTCACCGACCGTCTTGAAATCATCAGCGGCTTGGCTATCGACACGGGCCTAGACAACAAAGCCGTGCAAGTGGCAGGGCAAACGCATTTTTGCAGTGAATTATTGATGTTTTTATTTGCGTAATCGCGAAATGAAGATGGACTTGCAGCCTACGCTCCGGAATGAATTAGCCATCCTTTACCCGTTGCGGGAAGCTGATTTCGAATCGCTTTATGCGGTTGCTGCAGATCCCGAGATATGGGAGCAGCATCCGAATAAGGACCGGTGGAAAAAGGACGTGTTTCGGACCTTCTTCACGGGCGCCTGCCAGAGCGGAGGCGCGTTCAAAATTGTCGAGGCGGCTACCGGCCGCGTCATGGGCAGCACCCGTTTTTATGATTACGATAGCGATGCTGACAGCATTCTCATTGGATATACATTTTATGGGCGCCAGTATTGGGGGAGCGGTGTGAACCGCGCCGTAAAAAAGCTGATGCTGGACTACATTTTCCAATATGTTTCCCAGGTCTATTTCCATGTGGGCGCGACAAACGTTCGCTCACAAATTGCCATGGAGCGGCTCGGCGCTCTAAAAACAGATGAACAGGAGGTTGCTTATTTTGGGGAAGCCCCGAAAATGAACTTCGTCTACCAAATTGGTAAGTCGGGATGGGAGGAACGCAACAGCCGCTAAAGCTTCATTGCGTAATCAGCCGCAATCAGCCTATAATTTCTGACCCGCTTTTATATTAGAGCGTTTTCTTGAGCCCGTTTTAGCGAGATATTGCTTTTCGAGGAAAGCGATCACCTCACCCGCGATATCCTTTTGCGTTACTTTTTCGATGCCTTCCAAGCCGGGCGACGAGTTCACTTCGAGTACGAGTGGACCTCGATCCGAAGGGATCATATCTACGCCGCATACCGTCAAGCCGAGTTCGGACGCCGCCCGGAGGGCTGTTTCCCGTTCTACTTTGCTGAGCTTGACCAGTTCGGAAGTACCGCCCCGATGGAGGTTGGACCGGAACTCGCCTTCTTTGGCCGTGCGGCGCATGGCACCCACCACTTTGCCGCCCACGATGAAAACCCGGATGTCCGTGCCCTTTGATTCCTTAATGAACTCCTGGATGAGGATATTTTTGCCCATGCCGTAGAACGCCTCGATAACGGAGGAGGCCGCCTTTTTGGTTTCGGCCAGTACCACACCGATGCCTTGGGTACCCTCAAGCAACTTGATGACGAGCGGAACACCGCCCACCATCCGGATGAGGTCGTCCACGTCGCGAGTGCTGCGCGCAAACCCGGTGATGGGCAAGCCTATGCCCGCACCCGACAGAATCTGCATGCACCGCAGTTTGTCGCGCGAGCGGGTGATCGCCTGGCTGGGATTGGCTGACAATACGCCCATGATCTCAAACTGGCGCACAATGGCCGATCCGTAGAAGGTAACGGACGCGCCGATACGCGGAATAATGGCGTCAATGTCGGACACGTCTTGGCCTTTGTAATGAATACTGGGCTTGCCTTGCTGTATCCCCACGTAGCATTGGCGGTGGTCAAGGACGACGCAGTCGTGGCCACGCTGGGTGGCGGCATCAACAAATCGCTTAGTCGAGTACAAATGCTTGGCAGTGGAAAGGACGGCTATCTTCACGTTGTTGTTTCGTTTTGTGTGGCGTATGGAAAACAAACGCCTAGGCGCTTTGTTCTCGGTTTCCGTATGATCGGGTTATGCGTTGCGGGAGAGATTGAATTTTCCGACGTCGACGACAAATTTGCCGCGAACGAATGACCGGCCCAGCAGCATCGGGAACCGCATTCCGGACCGGTCGCGGAGCGATAACTCAATGTCGAATGCTTCTCCGAACAGGCGTATCTGGGTTTGAATGACGTAACGGCGCTCCAGCTGGCCGAAAGAGTTCTTGATGGTACGCTCGGCATGGAGCGGCATGACGCAGGTGTGGTGTCCCCCCGGAAAACCCTCTTCCAACGGGCGAAAACTGACGTGTGGCTGGCCATCGCGCTGTACCAGTTCAATCTCCCGGCAATGCAGTACGGATGTCCGCGCACCGGTATCTACTTTTGCCCGGATGTCATGCAGACCCAATTCGGGGAGGTCGACTTTTTCGCGCCAGCCGATATGCCGCAATGCCGTCATGCCACAGAATTAATTATTGGTATACGAATTCGCCGTGCTGCGAGCGGATGGTGACTTGCTTGCTGGGTGCGGCCTCGACGCGTCCGACGACCTGGGCATCGATGCCAAAACCTTCCGATAGCTGGATGATGTCCGCCGCGATCGCCTCCGGCACGTACAATTCCATGCGGTGGCCCATGTTAAACACCTTATACATTTCCTGCCAGTCGGTAGTGGACTCTTCCTGGATCAGCCGGAAAAGGGGAGGCGTATCAAACAAGTTGTCCTTGATAACATGGACGTTGTCCACAAAGTGAAGTACTTTGGTCTGGGCGCCACCACTGCAGTGTATCATGCCGTTCAGTTGCCCGCGGTAGCGGTCCAGCACCTGTTTGATTACCGGCGCGTAGGTGCGGGTTGGCGACAAGACCAGTTTGCCGGCGGTGACCGTTTGTCCGTTGCCCACATCAATGGGATCCGTGAGTTTCTTAGAGCCCGAAAACACCAAATCGTGGGGCACTGCGGGATCATAACTTTCGGGGAATGTCTTGCCTATCGTTTTGCTGAATACGTCATGGCGCGCCGACGTGAGGCCGTTTGAGCCCATGCCACCGTTGTATTCGCGTTCATACGTCGCTTTTCCATAGGAGGCTAGACCCACAATGACATCGCCCGGCTGAATCCGGTGGTTGGAGACCACATGGTCGCGCCGCATGCGACAGGTGACGGTGCTGTCCACGATAATCGTGCGCACAAGGTCGCCCACGTCGGCGGTTTCGCCACCGGTGGAATAAATGCCGATGCCCAGCTCACGCAGTTCGGCCAGTATTTCCTCCGTGCCATTGATGATATCGGCGATGATCTCACCGGGTATCAGGTTTTTATTGCGGCCGATGGTGGATGACAGCAGGATATTGTCCGTGGCGCCCACGCAAAGCAGGTCGTCCAGGTTCATGATAATCGCATCTTGCGCAATGCCTTTCCAGACCGAGCGGTCGCCGGTTTCTTTCCAGTAAATATACGCCAGTGACGATTTGGTGCCTGCTCCGTCCGCGTGCATGATATTGCACCAAGCCTCATCTCCCGCTAGGATATCGGGAATGATTTTGCAAAAAGCACGCGGGAAAAGGCCTTTATCGATGTTCTTGATGGCGGCATGGACATCTTCCTTGCCCGCCGAAACACCGCGTTGATTGTATTTTTGATCTGACATGTCTTGGCAAAGATAGGGAGATCTACTGATACCCCAATAACCGGAGGACTTGCTTGCTGTTCTGTTCTTCGCCGAATACCTCAAAATTGAACGTTTCGTCGCGGTTTCTACGTATCAAGACATGCTTGGGCGAGGGCAGCAGGCAGTGGTGTATGCCGCCGTAGCCGCTCAGGACCTCCTGATAGGCACCCGTATGGAAGAACCCGAGGTATTGCAGTTTGCGGGTTTTCGGCATAAATACGCTGTTGATATGCGCCTCTTGACTGTAGTAGTCCTGCCCGTCGCAGGTGATGCCACCTAGGTTGACGCGCTCGTATTCCGAATCCCAGTTGTTGACAGGCAATAGGATATACTTTTGGTTCAGCGCCCAAACGTCCGGCAGGTTGGTGATGAAAGATCCATCCAGCATCAGCCATTTTTCGCGGTCGTTTTGCTGTTTGCGGCCGATGACTTTGTACAAAATACCGGACGCTTCCGCGACCGTGTATTTCCCAAATTCGGTAATGATATCCGGTTCCATCACGTCGTGCACCGCGCAGATTTGCTTAATCCGGTTGACGATCTCGTTGACCATGTATTCGTAGTCGAAGTCATGCACCAGCGAATCCTTGAACGGCATCCCCCCGCCGATATCGAGCGTGTCGAGGTCTGGATTGATTTTTTTGAATTTGCAGTACAGCGTGACGTATTTCTCGAGCTCCGTCCAATAGTAAGGAGTATCCGAAATGCCGGAATTGATAAAAAAATGCAGCAGCTTGACCCTAAAGTTAGGGTTGGGTACGATTTTGTTGTTGTAAAAATCGAGGATATCTTCCAGACGGATGCCCAATCGCGATGTATAGAACGGCGACTCCGGCTGTTCTTCCGCAGCAATACGAATGCCCAGGTTGCAGGGTTCGTCCAGCTCAATTTCATCATCGTACAGGTTAAATTCCTCTTTATTATCCAGCACGGGGACGATGTTTTTAAATCCATCGTGCAGCATATCGATGATATACTGCTTGTATTGGTACGTTTTAAAACCGTTGCATATCACGGTGATTTCCTTATCCACCACGCCTTTTTTCTCGAGTGCATCGATCATCGGCATGTCAAAAGCGGATGACGTCTCCAAGTGGATGTCATTTTTAAGGGCTTCCTCCACCACATGCTTGAAATGCGAGCTCTTCGTGCAATAACAGTACTTGTAGCTGCCGCGGTAGTTGTGCTTCAGTATAGCGGTTTGGAACAGAATCTTAGCCTGTTGTATTTTCTTGCTGATAATGGGGAGGTAGGTGAACCGCAACGGCGTACCATACGTTTCAATCATCTCCATTAAATTCAGGTCGTGGAAGTACAGCTCGTCGTCGATGATGTCAAACCCATCCTGGGGGAAACCTACGCTGAGGTCAAGGAATTCCTGGTAGCTCTGCATTTTCAATTTCTCAGTGTCTCTTATTTACGGTAAACCAAATACGTTGCAAGTTGTTCGTTGCATGGGCGGGCAAAATGTGCCCTTGGAATGGCTGCAGCTAGGCGAGCAATCCCTCCGCCATCATCTTTCAATAAATTAACACTTGTGAAAAACACTGTGTTTCTATAAGTTTGGCAAAGATATGTTTTCGGCATGAGATTGTATAGGTGTCGTACTTTTTTTACGGTTTACTGTTTATTCAATAGCTTTGCCCGCGCTAGGCGAATGGCCTAGGGTCTTTAACAGAAATAAATGGCGACTGAAATAGAAAAGAAACTTGCTGGGTGCGTGCTTGATGCCGTGAAAGAGTTGTACGGCGCGGAACTGCCCAAAAATCAACTGACATTCCAAGAAACAAGGAAAGAATTCGAAGGCCAGCTTACGTTGGTCACTTTCCCCATTACGCGCTTCTCGCGCAAGTCGCCCGAGCAGACTGGGGAGGAAATCGGCGCGTTCCTCCACGAGCGCCTCGCCGAGATTGTAGCCTTTAACGTCATTAAGGGATTTCTCAACATCAGTTTTTCCGTGCAATATTGGATTGATTTGCTTGCCGATGAGATCCTGGCCGATGATTTCGCCCGCTTTCCGGCCAAAGGCAAGAAAGTGATGGTCGAATACTCATCACCGAACACCAACAAACCGTTGCACCTCGGCCATATCCGCAACAACCTGTTGGGCTATTCCGTCGCGGAGATCCTCAAAGCCAACGGATACGAAGTTACCAAGGCTAACCTAGTCAACGACCGCGGCATACACATCTGCAAGTCTATGCTGGCGTGGCAGCGTTGGGCGGGTGGGGAGACACCCGAAAGCAGCGGTCTGAAGGGTGATCATTTAGTTGGCAAATACTACGTGGTTTTTGATAAAGCGTATAAGCAGGAAATCGACGAGCTCAAAGCCCAGGGCCTGAGTGAGGAGGAGGCGAAGAAAAACGCCCCGCTGATCAAAGAAGCACAAGCCATGCTGCAACGCTGGGAGGCGGGCGACCGCCAAGTAAGGGAGCTTTGGCAAACCATGAATGGCTGGGTCTATCAAGGTTTTGACCAAACGTATCAGCGTTTAGGCGTGGATTTTGATAAATACTATTACGAATCCGACACCTACCTCCTGGGCAAGGACCTGATTCAGGAAGGGCTTGACTCGGGCGTGTTTTTCCGCAAGGAAGACAACTCGGTATGGATCGACCTGACCGCGGAAGGGTTGGACGAGAAACTGGTGCTGCGCGGCGATGGAACGGCGGTTTACATGACGCAAGACCTGGGCACGGCACAGCTGAAGCACGATGAGTTCGACACTGATCAGTCCATGTACGTCGTGGGAAACGAACAGGACTATCATTTCAAGGTGTTGTTTCTGATCTTGAAGAAGCTCGGCAGGCCGTGGGCAGAAGGGCTTTTCCATCTGTCGTATGGCATGGTGGATTTGCCGTCAGGCAAAATGAAGTCCCGAGAGGGTACCGTTGTAGACGCGGACGACTTGATGGACGAAATGTATAATACCGCCAAGGCACGGACCGAAGAGCTCGGCAAGACAGGCGGGCTGCCGGATGCGGAGAAGGAAAATTTATACAGGATGATCGGTATGGGCGCCCTCAAGTATTTCCTACTGAAGGTCGAACCCAAAAAGCGATTGCTCTTCGATCCGAATGAGTCGATCGATTTTCAGGGCCATACCGGACCGTTTATCCAGTACACGCACGCTCGCATACAGTCCGTGCTGGCCAAAGGAGCTTTCGCCGATAGCAGGCCGCTTGCAAAGCCGGCCGGCTTGGGTATCCACGAGCAGGAGCTGATCAAGGAGCTGGGCAAGTTTCCGTCCGTGATTGAGGCTGCGGCCCAGGCATTCAGCCCGGCGCATATCGCCAATTACGTATACGAGCTGGCCAAGCTATACAATAAATTCTACCACGAAGAGGCAATCCTGAAAGCGACCGACGAGACGACGAGGGATTTCAGGCTTCACCTATCGAAAGTGACGGCATCGGTTATTGCCCGAGGCATGCGTCTCCTTGGCATAGCCGTGCCGGATCGTATGTAGCAGAAAAAAAAACAGTATACATTATAAGTTTATGGCACAGATATTATTGGTCGAAGACGACAATACGTTTGCCATGATCCTGGAGGGCTTTCTCAAGAAGAGGTCTTTTGGGGTCGAAGTGAAATACAGCGTGAAAGGCGGTGTGGAAGCTTTGCGCAGCGGGTCTTTTGATCTGTTGCTGCTCGACTACCGCCTGGGCGACGGCACGGGCATGGATGTCTTGGAAGCGATGCGTACCGACGCAATCCAGATTCCCGTCATCATCATGACGAGCTTTAACGACGTCCGTACGGCCGTAAAGGCCATCCGCCAAGGGGTGTTTGATTACATTACCAAGCCCGTTAATCCCGACGAACTGTTGATGGTTGTCAATGAAGCACTGGCGAGCGATCCCACCCAAACCGATACCAAACCCCGGTCGCGGACGGTCGCTAGAGCGGTATCTGGCGACGAATACGTCGAGGGGAACAGCCCCGTCGCGCGGAAAATGCAGGAATATGTCTCCCTTGTGGCACCTACGGACATGACGGTGCTGATTCGCGGCGAAAGCGGCACAGGCAAAGAGTACGTGGCCCGCTCGATCCACAAGCAAAGCAATCGGGCCGATAAGCCTTTTATTTCCATCGACTGCGGTACGCTGTCCAAGGAGCTGGCTGCCAGCGAACTGTTCGGCCATATCAAAGGGTCGTTTACAGGCGCTTTGCAGGACAAGGCCGGACAGTTTATCGACGCTTCCGGAGGTACGCTATTTTTGGACGAGGTAGGCAATCTGTCGTACGACGTGCAAGTCAAGCTACTCCGCGCATTGCAGGAAAAGGTGATCCAACCGGTAGGGGCTAACAAAACCGTGAAGGTAGACGTGCGCGTACTAGCAGCTACCAATGACGATTTGCCGCAGTCGGTGAGCGACGGCCATTTTCGGGAAGACTTATACCACCGCATCAACGAGTTTGAGATTATGGTGCCAGCGTTGCGCGACAGAAGGGACGACTTTTGGGTGTTTTGCCAAGTGTTTATTGAAGCGGCTAATGCAGAGCTTGGGCGCAATGTCCAGCGGCTTTCGCCCGAGGTGGAACAGATATTCAAAACCTACGATTGGCCCGGCAACCTCCGTGAGTTGAAAAACGTGGTCAAGCGCATGGTGCTGCTCACGCCTTCGGATACCGTCGACGTGTCCGCGCTGCCGGAAGACATGGTCACCTCCATCGCGGACACGAAAAACCATCCCCCGGTCGTGGCCGACGGCAATCCCGATCTCAAACTCCATAGCGAGGCACACGAACGCCAATTGATACTCGACGTACTCCAAAAAACGAAGTACAATAAAAGTAAGGCAGCGCAGATGCTCAACATCGACCGAAAAACACTGTACAACAAGATCGAAAAGTACGGCATAGAGCTTTGACAACGCGAAAATCCCCGGGTTTCCAGTCCGTTCGCGCTTGGCGTTTGTGTAGCAGACGCCATGTTAAAGCCGTATGGTGCTGCCGTTAATGTATTCTCCAATAGCGGTCGTACGCCAATCTGCATGGTTATTTTTCAATATTTTTATCAGAATTTCCAATACACTGTAAATCATTTAACGATTTAAGTATATTTTTGTGAAAATGTTTAAAATTAATAGATGAAATTACTAATTTTGCGACTTATAAAAAGACGGTGTGGTTGGGAAGGGTAGATCGGTAATTTCATTCATTCAGTTTTCTTACACAATATGAAACATAATTTTGGTGCAGGTCCCTGCATTTTGCCACAGGAAGTTTTCCGCCAAGCGGCTGAAGCGGTATTGGATTTCGACGGAACAGGCTTGTCTATCCTGGAAGTCTCGCACCGTTCAAAAGAGTTTGAGGCGGTCGTAGAGGAATTAGAAGCGCTGGTGCGCGAGCTTCTCGGCGTGCCCGCGGGCTATTCAGTCTTTTTTGTGCAGGGTGGGGCAAGCACGCAGTTTGCGATGGCGCCGCTCAACTTGTTGCCGGAGGATGGCAAAGCCGCATACCTGGATACGGGTACATGGGCCATCAAAGCCATTAAAGAAGCCCAGCGCATTGGCCAGGTAGAGGTGCTGGCATCTGGCGCAGCGGGCAACTATACGGCGATCCCGACGGAATACACCATACCGGCTGATGCAGCCTATTTCCATATTACTTCAAACAACACGATTTTCGGAACCGAGTTTGCCGAGTTCCCGGCATCGCCCGTGCCGTTGGTGTCCGATATGTCTTCGGATATTTTCAGCCGGGAGATCAACGTGGCAGACTTCGGGTTGATTTATGCGGGCGCCCAGAAGAACATGGGGCCAGCCGGTGCCGCATTGATTATCGTGCGGGACGACCTGATCGGGAAGAGCGGACGCCGCCTGCCTGCGATATTCGATTACAAATCCCACGCCGATGCACGGTCGATGTACCACACGCCACCCGTATACACGCTTTATGTGTCGATGTTAAACATGCGTTGGTTGAAGGCGCGCGGAGGCGTAGGCGTTATCGAACAGGAGAACATCATCAAGGCGCGGACGCTCTACGAAGAGATTGACCGAAACACCATTTTCCGAGGTACTGCCGACGTAGCAGACCGAAGCCGGATGAACGTCACGTTCGTCACCGAAGACGCTGCCCACGAAGCACCTTTCCTCGAATTGGCGAAAACGCGTGGCCTGGTGGGCCTCAAAGGGCACCGCAGTGTAGGCGGCTACCGCGCGTCGATATACAACGCAATGACTATCAGTAGTGTGAATGTGTTGGTTGACACGATGCAAGAGTTTGAGGAGAAAATAAAAAAAGGAATATAAACAGTAAAATATGCCGATGGGCGGGTAGACGCGATTATGCGCAGCTGCTGGCCATCAATAGAAACACCATGAGGATTTTAGCAAATGACGGGATCGACCCCCGCGGAAAGCAATTATTGGAAGAAGCTGGTTTTATCGTTGATACGGACCATATCCCGCAGGCCGAACTGCCCGCGAGGCTGCCTGAATACGACGCGATAACCGTGCGTAGTGCCACTAAGGTGCGGCAGGAACTGATCGATGCGTGCCCCAACCTGAAGCTGATCGGACGCGGTGGGGTAGGGATGGACAATATCGACGTGGAGTATGCGCGCGCCAAAGGAATTGCCGTGGTAAACACGCCGGCCGCATCGTCGTTGTCCGTCGCAGAACTGGTTTTCGCGCACTTATTGAGTGGTGTTCGCTTTTTGCACGATTCGCATCGCCGTATGGGTACGGAGGGATCCACCAATTTTGGAGGACTCAAAAAAGCGTACGCGAAGGGCATCGAGCTCCGGGGCAAGACCCTAGGCGTGGTCGGCTTCGGCCGTATCGGTCGCGAAACCGCGAAAGTAGCACTGGGCTTGGGCATGGACGTAATTGTGAGCGACCTGTTTGAAGTGCCCCAAAAACTGACGCTTAACCTGTCTGGCGGCGTGTCCGTCGAAGTTCCCGTCAAACAAGTACAACTCGAAGAATTGCTGGCGAATTCCGACTTTATTTCTTTACACGTGCCCTACATCGACCAACCGATTATCGGAAAAAAACAATTTGAGCTACTGAAGGATGGAGTGGGAATCGTCAACGCTTCGCGTGGCGGCATTATCGACGAACTGGCCTTGATCGACGCGCTGGACAACGGTAAGGTGGCCTTTGCCGGATTGGACGTCTATGACAATGAGCCCACACCACGGGTCGAGCTGTTAGAACATCCCAAGGTGTCGCTGACGCCGCATATTGGTGCGGCTACGTTGGAGGCGCAGGAGCGTATCGGCGAAGAGCTTGCCCAGCTGATTATTGAGAAATTAAGCACCTAGCACTGGGTCGCGCTAGCCATATCGGTCTCGCAAACTAAGGGTCGAAACCCGCCTGCTTTTTTTATCTTTGCATCGCTTATCCAGGGGTGCAGGCCCACTAGGCATGCTTATCGCCATCACATATTGAACAACAGATTCGGATGAAAATACTGAAATTTGGAGGTACCTCCGTAGGGAGTGCGGATCGCATAAAATCACTGCTCCACATCATCAATCCAGAAGAACGGCAAATCGTTGTTCTTTCTGCTGTGTCGGGCACGACAAACGCCCTTGTTGAAATTTCCCGTGCGTATACGGACGGCGATAAAAAGCAGGCGGGGAAGCTTATATCCGAACTGTATGATAAGTACATGGTGCTCATTCGCGAACTGTTCAGCACGGACGAGGGGCGGCAGAATGGACAGGGGCTAATCGATTACCACTTCGAGTTGATTCGGTCTTTTGCCAACCAGAACTTTACGTCTGCGGAGGAAAAGATCATCCTGGCGCAGGGCGAACTCATCTCCACCACGCTGTTTCATTTCCACCTCACGGAGATCGGAATCCGCTCGAAGTTGTTGCCAGCGTTGGATTTTATGCGGATTGACGACGACAACGAGCCTCGTATCGACTACATCCGCGAACACCTGGGCGAGTTGCTGACCCAATCAAGCGACCACAATTTCTTCATTACGCAGGGATACATCTGCCGCAATACCTTTGGCGACATTGATAATCTCCGCCGAGGCGGAAGCGATTACACGGCATCGCTGGTAGGCGCGGCCATTCAGGCGGATGAGATTCAGATCTGGACCGACATTGACGGTATGCACAACAATGACCCCCGTCTCGTCAACGGCACGAAGCCGATTTCGCACCTGAGTTTTGATGAAGCGGCCGAGCTGGCCTACTTCGGCGCTAAAATACTGCATCCGCAGTGCGTTTTTCCGGCGCAGCGCTATAATGTGCCGGTACGCATCCTCAATACGATGGCGCCCGACGCTCCCGGTACGCTCATCAGTCAGGACGTGCTCACTAAGAATACCGTCACCTCCATAGCGGCAAAGGATGGTATCATCGCTATTCGCGTACATTCGTCACGTATGTTGCTGGCTTACGGGTTTTTGCGGCGGGTATTTGAAGTTTTTGAGCGCTACAAGACACCGATTGACATGATTACGACATCGGAAGTAGCCGTATCGTTGACGATCGAGGACGCGAAGCATTTAGCGGACATCGAACGTGAACTGCAGGACTTCGGCCGCGTGGATATCGACCGCGACCAATCCATCGTGTGTGTGGTGGGCGACTTCGACCAGGAGGGACATGGGTACGTTGCACGGGTATTGGATGCCGTAAAGCATTTGCCGATACGGATGGTATCGTACGGAGGCAGCGACCACAACATCACCTTGTTGGTTCGCACCTCGGACAAGGTGGAAACACTTCGTTCGTTGCATAACCGTCTTTTTTAATATTTGAACTCAATCGCCATGTTTGACGCTACACTTGTTTCGTCGTTTTCGGATAAGGAGACACCTTTTTACTACTACGATTTGGGCTTGTTGCAACGCACGCTGGACGAAGCGAAACGGGTGTCATCGGTTTATGGCTTCCATGTGCATTACGCGCTGAAAGCCAATTTCAATGCGCGTGTATTGGACGCCGTACAAGGGGTCGGCTTTGGTGCCGACTGTGTAAGCGGCAATGAAGTACGCGCAGCTGTTGACGCCGGATTCCCATCCGAACAAATTGTTTTTGCTGGGGTCGGCAAGGCAGACAAAGAGATAATTTACGCGCTTGAGCACGACATATTCGCTTTTAATGTCGAATCCATTGAAGAGTTGCACGTCATTGACGAGCTGGCCGCTTCGCTGGGTAAAAAAGCGAATGTTGCGCTGCGGATCAACCCCAACGTGGATGCGCAGACGCACCAATACATTACCACCGGTCTTGACGAAAACAAGTTTGGGATTGCCCATTGGCAACTGAACGACACCATCGAGGCCCTGCAGCAATGCCCGAACCTGCATTTGGTGGGTATTCACTTCCATATCGGTTCTCAGATTGTTGATCTCAACGTGTTTAAAAGCTTGTGCGTCAAAGTCAATGAGCTGAATACGTGGTTTGACGAACGCGGGCACCGCCTTCGCGTACTGAATGTAGGCGGTGGGCTAGGCGTGGATTACCACAACCCCGACACCAACAGCATTCCCGATTTTGAAGGCTACTTCGGTGTATTTGATAAGTTTCTCGAGCGCAAGCCCGGACAAGAAGTTCACTTCGAGTTAGGAAGGGCACTGGTGTCCCAGTGCGGTAGCCTGGTCAGCCGGGTACTCTATGTGAAAAACGGCCTCAAAAAGAATTTCCTCATTCTGGACGCAGGCATGACCGAATTGATGCGTCCTGCGCTCTATCAAGCCTACCACAAGATCGAACGGCTGGGCGAGGTTCCCGCTGGGGGCGAGGATGGCTTCGTCAGTTATGATGTGGTCGGGCCCATCTGCGAAAGCAGCGATTGCTTTGGTAAGGAAGTAATGCTTCCTTCGTCGCGGCGCGGCGACTTGATCGCTATTCGTACCGCTGGTGCTTATGGCGAAGTGATGGCATCGCGCTATAACCTCCGCGAGGATATCCGCCACGTATATAGCGACGAACGCAAGTAGGGGACAGTCTGTCAGCCTCAAAGAGCCGCTTTACTCCTTCATCGCTTCATACACCGATAATTCAATATATCGTTGTTTTTGACGATAATCAGATATATCGTTATTTTTAACGATGTTTTTCTTATTATTGCGTAAAATGACGATGTTTGTATGATGATCGCGGTTATCAAAGGAGATATTGTCGATTCGCGAAAGCTAAACGACCCCGACAAGTGGCTGGTGCCGCTGAAAGGACTCTTAGGGCAATGGGGCAACGCGCCCGCGCAATGGGAGATCCTGTGGGGTGATTTTTTCCAATTGGAAATACAGCATCCAGCGGATGCCTTGGAACGGGCCTTGGCCATCAAAGCGCTCGTCAAACAAACCGACCCCGGAAATTCCCAAAAGAAAATCAGTACCATTGATGTTCGGATGGCCATCGGCATTGGGGAACGGAACCATACGGGCTCGGCTATTTCCGAGAGCAATGGGTCTGCTTTTGTCCATTCGGGCGAAAAATTTGACCGTCTGAAACGCGAGCGTACCACACTAGCGATCCGTAGCCCTTGGCCTGCGTTTGATGAGGAGATTAACCTTTACGTTCGGCTAGCCAACACGTTTATGGACAGTTGGTCCATTACTTCTGGCGAGCTAATCAGCACGATTCTACAACATCCAGGCGCTACGCAACAAGAAATCGGCGATATCCTGCATATCAAGCAAAACTCGGTCAGCGACCGCTGGCGTCGGGCACACGCGGACGAATTGCTGGAACTCATTGCGATGTATCGAAGCAAAATCAGCCAATATAGCGTATGATTATCCTGTTAAAGCTCATTTTGGCCCACCTGATCGGTGATTTTGTGCTGCAGCCGTTGCGCTGGGTACGCCATAAGGAGACGCATAAGCTGGGGTCTTGGGTGTTTTACGTACACGCCTTGCTTCACGGCGCGCTCGTGATGCTGTTGCTGTGGGATTGGGGGAGTTGGCTTATCGCGCTGGTCGTCATGGCGGTACACGCCGCCATCGATGCCCTTAAGCTCTATGCACAACGTGCCAAGACGCAAATACGCTGGTTCGCTATTGACCAGGGCCTGCACCTTGTGTCACTCATCGCCGTGTGGTTGGTCTGGACAAGCCCACAATTGCCATGGGCCGCCGTTGTCCAAAACCCAGCCCTTTGGCTTTACCTGACGGCTATTGTATTCCTGACAGCCGCGGCGGGTATCCTCATTCACATCTTGCTGTCAAAGTGGTCTTCCGATCTCGTGCGCAAAGACGAGCAGGAAAAGTCGCTGATCAGTGCCGGCAAGTACATCGGAATCCTGGAGCGCACACTGGTGTTTGTGTTTATCCTTACGGATCATTGGGAAGCCGTCGGCTTTTTGATGGCGGCCAAATCCGTATTCCGATTTGGCGATCTCAAGGAATCGAAAGACCGGCAGTTAACGGAATATATGCTCATCGGCACATTGCTGAGCTTCGGTATCGCCATTTTGGTGGCATTGACCGTGTTGCAGGTGTTGGCCGCTATCTAATTCGTAGCAGGGAATTTACGAAAAACTCAGGCGTATCATTTGGCCTGTGATCTAATTTGTCTTATTTTGACCTTTTAATAAATTTTTGAATAAAACGATGGATATCATGCATGTCACCAAAAAACTAGTTGTCCTTTGCCTATTTGTGGGAACTTCTGCGGGGCTTTCTTCCGCCAACGCGCAACAGGGAACGCCAGAGCCCGGCGAACTGATCGGCCGCTGGAACATTTCGATCGATGAGAATGGCAAAGAGGCGCCAGCTTGGTTGGAAGTACGCAAATCAGGACTGAGCCGGCTGGTAGGGAGCTTTGTGGGCACACACGGTAGCGCACGGCCCGTATCGGAAGTGAAGTTTGAGAAAGGCCACTTCCGGTTTTCCATCCCACCGCAATGGGAGGGAGGTGAGCATAATTTGGTGCTTTTTGGCAAGCTAACTGCCGAAGGCATTGCCGGTACGATCATCACGCCCAGCGGGCAACAGCAATCGTGGACGGGTGTTCGTGCACCGTCACTCACGCGCCAAGGAGAGCCTGTATGGGGCCAGCCTATTGAAATCTTCAATGGCCGCGACCTGAACGGCTGGTATGCCGATGCGCAAGCGAATCAGTGGACCGTCCGCGACGGGATTCTGACTAACCCGAAGGCGGGCGCCAACCTGATCACTGAGCAGAAGTTTGAGGATTTTAAACTGCGTGTCGAATTTCGTTTTCCCAAAGGAAGCAACGCCGGCGTGTACCTGCGCGGTCGCTATGAAGTACAGATTGAAGACAGTCCGCGTGATGCGCATCCTGACGCACTCTTGTATAGCGGCGTGTACGGCTTCATTACGCCGAGCGAAATCACCTCATTAGGCCCTGACGTGTGGCACACCTACGACATTACGCTGGTCGGTCGCAAGGTGACGATCGTGGCTAATGGCAAGACCGTCATCAGCAACCAGGAAATCCCCGGCATCACCGGTGGCGCACTGGACAGCAACGAAGGTGAACCCGGCCCGATATATTTGCAGGGCGACCACGGCCCCGTAGAGTTCAGAAAGATTGTCATCACCCCGGCGCGCTAATGCATAACTTTAGGTGTTGAGTTGTTGTTAATCAGTCGATTAGCCGCTTGTCGTGCCGAGGCGCATTGGGCGGCTAATCGGTTTGTGAAAGCGACGATTTTTCCGTATCTTTGAGTGACGAATTTTAGAACGAAAATGAGCGAGGAAAACAAGAATAAACCACTCGGGGAGAGTGAAAATCCGGATGTTAATCCAGAGGCTGCCTCCACCGAAAAACCGACCGACAGTACCGCACAAAAAGCGGATAAATCCAACTACTCTGCTGATAACATCCAAGTTTTAGAAGGACTGGAAGCCGTCCGGAAGCGGCCCTCCATGTACATTGGCGACACTGGAGTGAAGGGCCTGCACCACTTGGTGTACGAAGTTGTCGACAACTCCATTGATGAGGCGGTGGCTGGGTATTGCGACGATATCCGCGTAGTCATCCACAAAGACAATTCCATTACGGTGGAGGACAACGGACGGGGTATCCCCACCGGGATCAACAAGAAAGAGAACAAATCGGCCTTGGAGCTCGTGATGACCGTGCTGCACGCCGGTGGTAAGTTTGATAAGGACACCTACAAAGTGTCTGGTGGCTTGCACGGTGTGGGTGTATCCTGCGTCAACGCATTGTCGACGGTGCTGATTGCCGAAATCTACCGCGAAGGAAAGGTTTTCGTACAGGAGTACCACCAAGGGAAGCCACAGCACGAGGTCAAGACCATCGGTGAAAGCGACCGGACGGGCACGAAGGTGACGTTTAAGCCGGATCCGGAGATTTTCACGACCACGCTCACCTATAACTACGATACGCTGGCTAGCCGCTTGCGCGAACTGGCCTTTTTGAATAAAGGTATCCGCCTGAGCTTGACGGACGAACGTGAGCTGCAGGAAGACGGAAGCGAGATGAGCGATACCTTCCTTTCGGAAGGCGGGCTGCGGGAGTTCGTCGGCTTTCTCGACGGCACGCGGCAATCCCTGATTCCCGAGCCGATTTACATCGAAGGCATTAAGGCGGGTACACCGGTTGAGCTTGCCCTGCAATATAACGAGACCTATTCGGAAAACGTGCATTCCTACGTCAATAACATCAACACCATCGAGGGCGGTACGCACGTAGCCGGTTTTCGCCGTGGACTGACGCGTACGCTTAAAGCCTACGCCGATAAGTCGGGATTGTTGAAAAACCTCAAAATCGAAATTACGGGCGACGACTTCCGAGAGGGACTCACCGCTGTTATTTCGGTGAAAGTAGCCGAGCCCCAATTCGAAGGACAGACCAAAACCAAGCTGGGTAACAGTGAGGTCATGGGGGCTGTGGATCAGGCCGTCGGCGAAGCACTGGGACATTACCTCGAGGAAAATCCCAAAGAAGCGAAAATCATCGTTCAGAAGGTGGTTATCGCGGCGCAGGCACGTGCAGCGGCCCGCAAGGCCCGCGATATGGTGCAACGCAAGAGTGTGCTGGGCGGCAGCGGCTTACCCGGAAAACTGGCGGATTGTGCCAACAGCGATCCGGCTAAGTGTGAAATTTATCTCGTGGAAGGTGACTCTGCCGGCGGTACGGCCAAGCAAGGCCGCGACCGGGATTTCCAGGCGATTCTGCCCCTGAGGGGTAAGATCCTCAACGTAGAAAAAGCCATGGAGCACAAGATCTACGAAAACGAGGAGATCAAAAATATGTTCACC
Source organism: uncultured Sphingobacteriaceae bacterium (assembly GCA_964444885.1). Taxonomy (GTDB): domain Bacteria; phylum Bacteroidota; class Bacteroidia; order Sphingobacteriales; family Sphingobacteriaceae; genus CAYRGQ01. The sequence goes on from CAYUIZ010000009.1 coordinate 47,060, forward strand.
GCGCTCGGCGTGAGCATCGGTACGGAGGAAGACGCTAAAGCGTTGAACCTGGAAAAACTGCGCTACCACCGCGTCATCATCATGACGGATGCCGACGTGGACGGATCGCACATTACGACGCTCATCCTTACTTTCTACTTCCGCTACATGAAGGAGTTGGTCGAAAAGGGCTACGTCTACATTGCTACGCCGCCGCTCTATCTCGTCAAGAAAGGGAAAGAACAGCAGTATGCATGGAACGACGACCAGCGCGACGCGGCGATACAGCGGCTGAAGGGTACGGGACGCGAAGACAGCGTGCACGTTCAGCGCTACAAAGGTCTGGGTGAAATGAACGCTGAACAGCTCTGGGAAACGACAATGAACCCTGAGACACGGACGCTTCGCCGGGTGACCATTGAAAGCGCAGCCGAAGCCGACCGCATTTTCTCGATGCTGATGGGCGATGAAGTCGCGCCTCGCCGCGAGTTTATCGAACGCAATGCGAAGTATGCGCGTATTGATACGTAGCCGCTTGGCTTTATTGGAATAAATTGATAAAGAGGTGCTCGATCCGAGCGCCTCTTTTGTTATTATAAACCAATCGTTCAGTCAGGGTACGATCGGATGCGCCTAGTCACAGTGTTCGAGCGACGCGCGCACTTCCTCGACCGTAAACATGGGCATTTCGTTGCCAAAGGAGTTGGTGATATAGGTGAGTACGTACGCGATATCGGCGGGCGTGAGTTGGGGATTGGCCGGCATAGCCGTGTCATACGTCACGTCATGGATAGTCACCTCGCCACTCATCCCATGTTTGACGATGCATGCGAGCTGATCGCGGTTGTTTTCCAGGTAAGCAAGGTCGGTTAGGGGCGGATAGAGTTTGCCCAATCCCTCCCCGTTATTGCCGTGGCAGTTTTGGCAATGGGTGGCATATACATGCTTGCCGTTGATAATGTGTTGGGCTTTTCGGATCGAATGCTGGTCTTGGCACGCCCAGAGCGTCCAATAGCAAAGCGCCAGCCCCAGAATCACCAGGCAGGTACGGCTGCGCATGTGCCGGCTGGGTGAAGCGGTGACCGAGTCGGGTATCATGTTAGTACTCCTTCAGGAGGATTTCCAGTTCTTCGAACAGTAACTCCACTTGCTGGTCATTGGTGCCGTCGTAGGCGCCCCGGATGTGTCGATCTTTGTCGACCAGGATAAAATATCCGCTGTGGTCATAGCCGCCCGGCGCGGTATCGTCTTCCTTGGTATACACCATGTAATCGTCCGAAATGCCATAGATTGCCTCTTTGGTCCCTGTCACGAATTGCCAGCGCTGGTCGGTGACACCGAGTTTTTGCGCGTAAGTTTTTAGTACCGAAGGCTGGTCGTACTTGAAATCGATGCTGTGCGAAAGAAACTTGACCCGCTCGTCGCCTTCATACTTTTGGTAAACCTGAAGCAGGTTGCGTTGCATGGTCGGGCAAATGCTCGGGCAGTGGGTGAAAAAGAAATTGGCGATGTACACGCCGTCTTCAAAGTCGCCATGGGAAATCAACACACTATCCTGGTTCAGGAACTCGAAAGCCGGAATTTGCTGGTACAGTGTGTCGACTACGGTCTCACCGTCGATGGTTTGGGTAATGGCTTCGCGGTGTCCCAGGATAGGCAGTTTGCGTTCGGGCGTACTGTCACAAGCGATAAAGCCGAACACAATGCTGAATGCCAGTCCGGACGCTTGAAAAAATTTATACATGAAATCGTAATAGTTGATGTACGTGGATGTCAGCGCGGATTCTCAGCCGTTAGCTATTGAAACGGAGCCATTTTTTCGGCAGTTTGCTTGGCGGCGTCGTCGAATTGCTTTTTCATCTCTTCCATTTTGCGCACCTCGCCGGCATAATAGGCTTCTTTCTCCTCGTTGGTCGGAAAATCGACGTCCGGGTCGAAGTCATGCATCCATGACATCATGCTTTCGGTAGCATTGGTGAGGTTTGTTTTAAGCGCGGTCAGTTCGGCACGGGCATGGGTGGTATCCAGCCCCGGACGCTCTTCGGCGACAGCACTCAGATTCCCTAAAAGGGAGTCAATCTTGACCGTATTTCGGTCGAACAGGCTCACTTGGGGCATGATTTCGTCATGGATGGCAATGGCTTCTTCGCGCAGCGCATTGGCCTTGCTGTTGTCGCCTGCATTACTGCACCCAAAAATTGCCAAGCTGGCTATTCCAATGAATAAGCAAGTCTTTTTCATAACAGTCGTGTTTCGTTCTCGGAATGTCTCTACAGGTAAACAACCGGCCGATGGTTTTGTTTAGCCCTGATGTTCGCATAACCTGCTCCCTGACAGGCAAACTTACGCAAAGTTGGCCACACTTGCAACGCGGCGATCGTGCTAAACAAAGTTGGAATGCTTGTTTTAGGCGGGTTCTGCAATGGTTTTCTCAATGAAATATTCGCCGGCATCGTCGTGTTTCACGGCGACTATGCCTGCGAGGATCAGGTCAACTAACAGCCGCTGGGTTTTTCGGCGCGACAGGCGCAAGTGCTTACAAAGTTCCAACAGCCGAGGCCGGGCATTGGTCTGAAAATAGGCCAGTAACTCCCGCTCCTTATCGCTGTAGTTGATGAGTACGCCCTGCGGATCCTGTTGCCGGCGCAAGACGTCTACAACGACCTTTCCGGCCAGAATGCTCTCATCCGCCACACGGATGTAGACCCACCACGTGCCGTTTTCACTGCGGGCGTAGTGCGGTTTGACATCACTTTCGGGTATTTCTGCCAGCAATACCAATTTATCGTCTACGCTATGTTCCGCGAACGAAATATCCACCGGCGGACGGCAGTATTCGTTTGCCGCGCGTTCGAGCATGTATTTGTCTTCTTCTTCGTTTTTTACGCCTTTGATTTGGCCGTCGTCGGCTACGCCCACCAGCAGACGCCCGCCTTTATGGTTGGCAAATGCTGCCAGGGTTTTGGCAATCTTCTCAAAACCGCTGATCTTGTTCTTGAAATCGAGCTGCTCGCCCTCTCCTTGATAGATAAGTGATTTGATATTCACGGCTAGTCGGTTTTGTCGGCTACCGCGGTGCGGGTTTCCATTCCCGCAAACGAACGGTTACGGATATACACTTCGTTTTCAGCTTCGGCACATGCTACGCCGTGGCGGTCGATCACCGATATGCGGAACGTTTTCGCGAACTTTCCCGTGGTCTGCAGGGCATTTTCCGCCTCCACGATATCAGCGGACGAGATGCAAACGCTAATCGTCAGCGATGAATATGCCGGCTTAATGAACCGGATGGAGCTGCTTTTGAGCCAGACGACCGTGTTGTACCCTTTGCGTTTAAACAGTTGGTCAAATAGCAGGGCATAAAAGGGATCCGTAGCCGCAAAGATGGTTCCCCCGAAAATCGAGCCGTTTGAATTGCGGTTGAAGATACTCCTCGCCACCCGGATGTCGACCTGGCGAAAATCGGGATGGAAGCGGCGCACCCATATCCGTTGGAAGAAAAGCGGCGGATAGAACCGCAACGCCCAAGTAAGCATCCGAGCCGAAACTTTCATCATCGCTAAAGTTAGGGAGAAAATTTTGCAAGCCGAAAAGCCCTGCTCGGGTAAAGAAGGGATAGTGGTTTCCGGACGAAGCAAGGTATTACCGCGCGGCGCGGTAGGTTATCCTTTCGGGCATTTTTTGCACCGTTTCCCTTTTTTGTACTTTTTGCAACACTTCTTAAAATCGACGCAGCTATGGCAGGCAAAAGGATTGAGACCCTTAAATCGCTCCAGGTTTATTTCCGCAGGGGGAAGTACGTCTTGATGATCATTCAACATCGTGTGTAAAGCTGTCCGCTGCAAAGATACGTTTATTATTTAGAAAGAATCTAATTAATATGTCGCATCATTAGTGTCTACTAAAAATTTTTAAATTGTTCTTTGACTTCTTGATAATCTG
>CAYUIZ010000010.1:0-28559 GCA_964444885.1 uncultured Sphingobacteriaceae bacterium
GCGGCCGGGAATGCACCGAAGCGGCCTACAAGCACTTGGGCAAGAGCAATTATCCAAAAGGGAACACGTTGTTTTGAGTTTTTTGTTTAGTTTTATCGGTTGAAATCTATACGCATGGCCAACAAATACTTTCTCGGTTTTCTGCTTATTATGTTGCTCCCCATGGTGAGCTTGTCCCAAGGAGGGTTTATTCCCTATTACCCGTGGAGTGCCTCGGTGAATGTGGGTGCAAACCGGTTTATCAGCCTTTCGGAGGATCTAAAGGAAAATCGAGTGCCCGGAATGAGCGCCTCCCTGCGCTTATCTCGCTTCGTGATACACCACGGTGTTGAACTGGGTGCAGAGCTGCAAACAGGGCTGTTGAAGGCGGATAACGAAGAAGTTGATTTGTCGGCCTTGAAGTTCGCAAAGAACAGGTATTTCTTAGGTACAGTCGGGGTGCGGGTGTATCCCGCCCAGTTTTTCCAGACCGAGTATGACCTTAGGGTTGAACACCGCGCGTCCATGGGAAAGAAGATTTTAAACCGGGCGTATCTGGGAATTAGTGCCGGGAGGATGTACAACCGGCAATTGGACGTGGATAAGGAGTATGCGGACAATGGAGCGGTCGGCCCAAGCGTACCTATTCAGACCAATTTCTCTAGCATTCCAAGCGGATATACCACTGTCGGTTCAGCAAATATCGGATTTAACATGCCAGTCTCCAGCCTGAATCCCCGTGACCTAGACATGGCCATCTGGTCGCTGAATTTCAATGCACAGTTCAATGGAGGGATTGGCAGTGAAAGTATCATTGACGGGTGGGCAGACAACTCATTTGACTTATTTGGCGTCTATTCCATCGGGCTACACGTCGCGTTTTGATCGTCGACCATCAACCGATAAACCTAAATAAACAACCATTTATAGGCTGCCTGTCTCCTTTTGGGAGCCTAATGACTCTCATTTGGATGAGTGCGTGTGTGGGGCCACATCGAAGCTACTACCCGCAGACCCAGACGTACCACGAAGAAAACTTGACCATAAACCGGACCGTTTCGTTAGAAGATGTGCGGATTGTCGGCTATAACCGCTGCGGACGCCAGCGAACGGTCAACTTAATATAGGACCAGGAAGAAGAGTTTGCGAATAACATTAGAAAGGCAATCGTCGACAATTTTCATCGCAATAGACTGTTCGCTCTGACGCACGAAAATGATTCTACATCCCATATTATTTCGTCCGTAGAAATACAGGATCTGAAACTTTTAAACAAACTGAACACATTTGGGAAAGTGTGGGTCTACACCGCGCTGCCTGCCTACGCATATGGTTTATGGGCTACAATGACGGTGGCTAAAAACGGGAGATACGGCTCCTTATCCAGCACCGACAAAGCGCTGCTGTTTTCCAGTCTCGGATCCTTGCTGTGGGTAACGACCCCTTTACTTTTCAATACGGGCTCGACCGAAATTAGTTTTACCCTTTTACTTAAAAACCACGAGAGAGGCAGTGGTCAATTGGTCGGGACATACCGTAGCGACTATATGTTTAAACAGAAGCATAGAGGAGGGGATACCAAAAAAACGTTGTTGCCGAAATCGATGACGCTTTCGATGAGACGTTACGTATTGTGCGGCAGAAAATCCGCCAAGATGCTGCGTTATACAATGCTCCATTGAAAACAGAGCCATAATAGTCCATTTTTTGGTTATTGAATGCTATGGCGATGGTCGAAAAGGAGGATTCGATAATCTTCAAAGTTGTCGAATTTTTTCTCAGAACTTTGGCCGACCCTCGGAACAAGCACAATCGTCAGGTAGAGACCAGTAACCTTTTCAGGATCTAATTCCAGAATGAATTGGGAAACCAGTTCCTCTTGTACGTGCGCTCGATTCTTTAATGCAATTTCAAGATGTCGTAGTTCATAAGTGTCTGCGGGATCCGTTATTGCAGACTCAAAATATACAAACCCACTCTGGTAAGCTATAGCATCCTGTGGGCTATCTTTGCTGAAATCTAGAATGGTCTCCCACGCCCCGCTATGCGGTTCGAGGGGTGCGGTTACTTTATTATCCCCTTCTTCACCGCCTTCGCCCCCTTCGCTTGCTGTCTCTTCACTGTCATTTTCGTCTTCTTTTTCTTCTGCGATTGACACCGTTCGGGCTTGGATATGGTATTCGGGATAATGAGATAAACTATTAGGTTCTTTTTGCACGATCATTCTAATTCCAAAATGCGTGTCGTCCTTTGCCTTTTCAAAGGTGTCCTCTAACACTAGCACAGCGTAGGTAACGTCATTATTCTGTGCATTACCATTTTCATCACTTGCTCCAGTGTTATTCTCATTATCATCGTCTCTGTCAAGTTCCTCCAAAACGAGTAAAGAGTGTATTTTACCACGGGCCAGGTTGACCTTTTCGTCGTTGAAAACCTTTAGTTCTCCTGCAAGATGGTCTACATATTGCATCAACCGATTGCGCTCGAACGAAACTTTTAATATATCCCCTTCCCATCCTTCTTTTCCGATGGACTCTGAACTGAGAATGTCGTTTCCTTGCAAATCTTTTAATTCCAAGGAGGCAATAGCATTAGAAGCGGTTCTCAAATACGCATAGGAAGCCACACCTCGTTGAGACAGCAACTCCCCCGCCGGGTCATAGCGCTTGCATGCAGTAAACGATGATATGCCGATAACCAGCAAGATGGGAAGCAAAAATTTGTACTTCATTTGGTAATAGTTTTGGCCGTAATCGAACAAAATTACGTTATTTTTTCGAGTTCCTAGCGCCTGGACTGGAATTTGTAGCTGGACGGCGATAAGCCTTGAAAAAACGAGGTGCTGAATCGTCGCAAAAGCTTGATATGGACGAAAATAATGCTATTTTTACCCCCCTATTGTCAGAGTCGCGTGTTCGCCGGCTTTCATTCCGGTATAGTGACGCAATTTGCAATTATATTCCGTTTTATGGTTAGACATGCATTCTTGTTGTTACTTCTTTGTGTGGCTCTTCCGTTGCTTACCTATGCGCAGTTTACGAATAACAGCAAAGTCCCCCATTACCGATACGTTCTCGCTGCGGGGGTGGGAGCGAATCAATTAGAAGGGGATTTGTCGGATAAGCCCGTGGGGCCAAGCGCTTACGTGAGGGGCGGATACTTTATCAGGCACGGAATCCAGGCAGGCGTTGAAGTCCAAGGCGGAATTCTGCGGGCAGCGGATGGTGAGGCCATAGCCGGTATCGTGCGTCGAACGTTAAATCAATATTACGCGGTCATCCTCGATGCACGGGTACAGCCCTATCGCTTTTTCCAAAAAGACCATATCCGGCGTACGGAATACCGGCATACCTTTGGCCAGCGGATTTTGCACAGCGCGTACGTTGGAGCCGGCTTGGGGGCGATGCTTAATCAGCAGTGGAATGGGAAGCGGCCAGCGGGTATCGAAGATGATGAGCCAAACGACCACTATGGGAAAGACCAAAGCGTGAGTTTGTTTTTGTCGACTAGTCTCGGGTTTGAGGTGCCGCTGCACAGGCTGCGGCCTTTCTTGCAGGATTCGTTTATTTGGAGCGTAGTAGTCAACGGCCAAGCCAATTTCGCTTTTGATGACGAAGTGGACGGTTACAGCGGCCAATATCCGAAAAATACGAGCAAAGACGTGTTTGGCGTACTGAGCGTCGGCGTCAACCTGCGGTTCTAACCCGCTTCAGCTTTTTCAAAACCCGTTTGCCGCGACTTTGCATCGCTGCGGAGCCATTTTGCAGCAGATGACGCGTTTGCGTTTCCAGTTCTTCGGCGATCCAATCGGCGTGGCTGCAGAGGTGGAACAGGATATCCAGGCAATTGACCTGCACAGCTACGGGCGTATCGGGGTCGATCAGCCAGCCGAAAACCACTTCCACCAATGCATCTTTATCTGCGGTATGTAGGAATTCCCGGTAGGATGCAGGTGCTTTCGCGTCGGTCATCCACATCAATATTTTAGTAAAATGCCGTTGGCAACTCCGGTTTTCTAAGCTGGGCAGGCTGGCCATCAGCGCGGGCAAAATCAGTACAAAGCGGTTTTCGTCATTGACAGCGATGTATTCCAGTACCCAAGCCGAACGGAAGGCAAGTTGGTCGTTCGATCGGTCGTAGCATAGTTCGTGGAGCTGTTCCAGGGAAATGGCGGGATCATTAGCCACGGCGGTGAGCTCGGCAATCATGGTTTTCCCGAAAGTCGTGTCAAAGCGCCGGATGACGTCCTGCTTGTCCATTTGCGATCGTTTTCTCTATCGCGAATTAACGGAATATTCTGTATAAGTAGTGGTATTTTTGCGTACGCACAACGCACCATCGATCAGTCCGGAGGTTTTTTGTCAGCGTCTATTGAGCACAGTGTATCTATCCTGCTTAAACATTAGTAACCCATCAGCACGATCAATAGTTACTACATTATTGAACACGAAAACTTATGATTATAATGGCTTGCAAATCAATAGTTCAACATCATTGAAATGCGTAGCTTTAATTAGATCGGTTTAACCTGTTCTACATGCGTTTATTCTTTGATTACGACGACGTGTTCCTCAGGGAGGTTAACCTTATGGCCGTTAAGCCAAAGGTCAGTATAGAAAATACTAGCAATACCGTGATGGATTCTTGCCTCGATGGTGTCCGGGGTTCTCCCCAGATATTCAATGATCGTCTTCGACAACCCGCTATTTTCCACATGGTCGCTGATAAACACCTGCAAGACGTAGAAAGGCAGGCCGTTAGCGCGTGTTGGTTGGTGAATCCTGAAATGGCCCGGTGCTATCTCAGAATTGGGGTAATATTGTTTGATTTTTTCCCCGTTGACAATGTGATAGACCGTAATGTCTCCAGCTGTGATGGCTTCGGGATATTGGGGGTCTAACAAATCTATTTCATCGTGCGTTGTGATTCGCATCTCTACACCAAGGTGGATAAAATCAGCCACAGCAGGCTCCTTTTGACAAGATAGGCAAAGCCCAATAGTACTTAAAAGTACAATACTGATAACTGTATTATTCATGTCCTGCCGTTTTAAATCGTAAACTTTCGTTTTTTTTAACTTGAATATCTGCAGCTATTTTAAGGGCACCTTCTTTCGAGACATAAAACTCACTTATAAAAACTAAATCGTTATTGGGGTGTAAATTATCCTTATTATTACAGCTTAAATAAAAAAAGTGGGCAAAAAATGAAAAAGAAATACGCACTGTCTCATAATTTCGACTATCGGATACGGTGTGTAAGAATACATGGCAACAATACGAAAAAAATCATGAAATGAAAATTCACAAAATAACGTATGGATGACTTTTAATTAATGTAATAAAAGCATTTTTGAAAAATGTTCAGGACAATTGTCAACTAAAAAATAGTCGAGTCTACGTATGACCCTTGAAGCCCGCATCGCGCAATCCCAAACCCGCATTTTCAAAGCGGTTTTCCCCAATACGACCAACCATTACGATACGCTGTATGGCGGCACGGCTATGGCCTTGATGGATGAGGTGGCTTTTATCGCCGGCACGCGATTCTGCCGCAAGCGGCTGGTCACCGTATCTTCGGACCGTATCGACTTCAATCGGCCCATTCCGGCGGGCACCATCATCGAACTAGTTGGCACCGTTATACATGTAGGGCGGACCAGCCTCAAGATAGAGGTGGAAATCTACGTGGAGCAGATGTATCATGATGAGCGCCAGCTCGCCATCAAAGGTACGTTTACGTTTGTCGCAATCGACGAGCACAAAAATCCGATTCCCGTGCTGTCTTAGCCTCACGTTCGACTCCAATAACAAAACAGCCAGCGCAAAGCGCTGGCTGCCCCGATGTTAACATTTTACTGTTCCTATCTAGCCTTGCTCCAGACTTCGTAAAGCGGTTCGCCTGACGAATTGAGTCCTGAGTGATGCCAATGCCCGTCTACGAGCTTGCCGTCAAATTGCAAGGAAGCACCCACGCGGTCGTTATTGCGCGAGAAAAACTCGATGTTTTCGGTGTACTTGCCATCGGAAAAGGTGAAGTTACCGCCACCTGTTCCCGAGAATACACCGGTCTTGATGTTGACCGCGACCCACTGAAAACGCGTGCCGGTCAGGATTTTGTACGTCCGGCGATCACCGGGCGCATGGTCGGCCGCTATCTTGGCATCAGCGCCCCGGCCCGTCATATACCAAACACCCGCCAGCGGGTTGTCGTTATTGTCCAGGCGGCGCCATTCCGCACTCGTGCCGGACAGGTCGGTGGAAAGGGTATTGCCTACATTAGCCTTGAATGTGGTGGTCTGGCCCACCCATGTGCTTATTGGCGTTTCGGCCGCGGCTTTTTCGGTATCCCATTCCCACGTGATGGCAAGCTGGCCATTGTTGAATGCATAGGTACCGCCCCGCGTGGCGATGAATTTCTTGTTCTTCACGTCGAACGTGCTGTGGGAAACGAGGCCGTCAACAAAAACTGCCGTTTGCTCGACATCGCCGGATTTAGTGTGCCAGGCTCCCGCAATAGCATCTGATTGGGCGTGGGCTAGCGACACCACTGTGCTGGCACATACCGCCAACAAGAGGGAGAAAATGAATGGTCGTTTCATGGTCTGAGTAGTTGGTTTAAAACTGATAAACTAATATAGGCATAAATTGTTCGCAATATCACGCTTATTTTACATAAATTTTCGGGGCGGAAGCTTGTCAAACGTCTTTTTGCCCCCCGCAAAAAATGCCCACGCTATACTGCCGCGATACAGGCCGGTAGGTTTGCCCGTATGGGCTACCAGCTGCTTTCTCTTTTGTTCCGTCTTAAAAAAAGAATAAAAAAACGACTGGTGCGAACGGCTGACGGCCCACGCGTCCTTGAATTTGCCTTTTGCCAGAAACTGGAAAATCGCGGCCAAGTCGATCCATAACCGGCAGAAGACGGACAGTGCGCCCTGTACGGGGGGCAGGTTTTTCTGCAAGGTGAACAGGCTGTTGCGAAAATTGAGGTATGTCTTGTTCGGGTTTGACGGGGCTAGCGTACCGCCGCCCACATGGTAAACTTCCGCGTCTGGGCAATAGCCGATCGTGTAGCCCCGGCGCTGGAGCCGCCAGCAAAGGTCAATTTCTTCCATGTGCGCGAAGTAGTCACTGTCAAACCCGCCGGCTTCCAGCCAGCACTGTCGCTTGATAAACAGAGCTGCGCCGCTGGCCCAGAATACCTCCCGCGCGTCGTCGTACTGGCCGCGGTCCGCTTCGACCTGGTGCATAACGCGCCCCCGGCAAAAAGGGAACCCGAACCGGTCGATAAAGCCGCCCGCCGCACCGGCGTATTCAAAAAGCCGTCGATCGTGGTAAGCTTTGATCTTGGGCTGGGCCGCCGCCATATTGGGATTGGCCTCCAGATAGCGGATAATCGGGTCGATCCAACCCGGCGACACTTCCACATCCGAGTTCAGCAACGCGTAATAATCCGCATCCACATGCTTCAACACGGCGTTGTAGCCGCCCGCATAGCCCAGGTTTTCCGTGTTTTGGATAATTTTGATCTGGGGGAAGGTCGCCCGTACGTATTCCACCGACCCATCCGTCGAATGGTTGTCGCCTACGACAATTTCCAGGTTGGCGTACGTGCTGTTATAAACAGACAGGAGGAACTTTTCCAGAAAGAACCTGCCATTCCAGTTTAATATGACGACTGCTACCTTAGGCGTTTTCATGCGTTGTTGGTTTCCATTTCCACCGTTTGTGCGACCATAGCCACAGCTCCGGCCTGTTGCGTATAATCTTCTCCATATGCCGCGTGTAGCGCGTTGTGATCTCGTCGGTGGCGGGTACGGCCGCCGGGTCTTCCACGATCGTACTGAATCGGCACGTATAGTGCCCGCGTTTCACCCGGTCTACCTCGCAATACACCACCGGAAATCCCGTCATCTTTGCGATCCGCTCTACCCCGTTATAAACCGGCGTGTACGTGCCCAAAAAGTCCAGTGCCGTGTAGGCGTCCTTGCGCCCCGGAGTTTGGTCGGCTACAAACATGCTGATATGGGGCTGGTGGCGCATGCCCGCAATTTTGCGAAGCGTTTGTTTCATTGGCACGAGAATAGCCCCGAAACGGCCCCTAATCCGGTTATACACTTCCTGGAAGTTTTTGTCGGTCAGTGGTTTGTAAATAATCAGTACCGGATCGTCCATCATCAGGCAAAGCCCGTGAATGCCCAGTTCCCAATTGCCGTAATGCGCGGTGACGCCGATTACGCTCTTTCCCTGCTTCAGGTGCCGGGTCACCTCCTCCGGGTTCAGCATGTGCATGCGCTTTCGGGTTTCCGCGGGCGACAATGTCCGCATCTTGATCGATTCGACCATGATGTCCGGCAAGAACCGGTAATATTTATAGGCGATGCGGCGGCGCTCCTTATCGGTTTTTTCGGGAAACACCCGCAGGAGATTATCGTACACCACCCGCCGCCGGTACCGGAACACATAATACAGCAGGACGAACAGGGCATCGGACAGGCGGTACAGCACCCAAAATGGGAGCAAGGAGGCCAAATAAATGAATAATGACGGTAATACCGATTTCCGCATAGATCGTTCTGAAAACACCGCTTTGGGGTGTAGCCCGCAAATATCCCCAAAAATAAACTATTTTTGCACGATTGATCGTGATTTGCGCCACGGGTGGGCAATTTCTTTCGTTTTGCGGCCCCATGGCACGCCCAATGACGCAAACCGTATTATTTGCAAACGAACTATGTATCCCGACAAACCCTTGGTAGCCCCGGCGCTTTACTTGCCTCCGATCTCTTATTTCACCGCAATTCGTTCATCCGCGCACCCTGTGCTCATCGAGCAGCATGAGCATTTCCCCAAACAGACGTACCGCACCCGCGCATCGATCCATGGGGCCAACGGCAAACTGGATTTGATCATTCCCGTGAAGAAAGGAAGTAAAGTCCACACGCCGATGAAAGATGTTCGCATCAGTTACGAGAGCAACTGGCAGCGGCTCCATTGGCTGAGCATGCAGACGGCCTACCGAACCTCGGCGTTCTTTGAATATTACGAGCACGAGTTTGCCGGATTTTACGAACGGCAATATGCGTTCCTGCTGGACTATAACATGGAGCTATTCGAGCTGCTGCTTCGACTCCTGAAGCTGAATGTAGCGTGGGAGTTGACAGACCGGTATCAAGCCGATTATCCGGAAAGGATTGACCTGCGTGCGCTTGTCCATCCCAAGAAAGAGGCGCCTCGTCCGGTTGAGCCGTACTACCAAGTATTTGCCAGTAAAAACGGCTTTTTGCCAAACCTAAGTATCGTCGATCTCCTGTTTAACCTAGGCCCGCAAAGCAAAAGCCACCTCTAATGAGCGTCGCGCGGCGTAAACATTTCCGTCCTTTTGCCGTTTTATTTCAATAAGACTTGTTTATGAAGCGATTCCTGTTTTTCGCCTTTTTGATACTTGGCCCAGGGTCACATGCTGCGTTTGGGCAGGAGGATACCTTGACCCAGCGCAAGATTTTTGTGGTGAGCGGGATGGGCTGGGGACTGACGGGCGGGCAGACCGCCGAGGTGCTCACCCCCAAGTTTTCGAGTAACCTCGGGCTGGATATCGCCTTGCGAAATCCCCGCTATTTCGTTTATCCTTCCATGGATTTCTTGGTTTTCGGTTACGACCAGCAAGTGGCCGACCCGGATCATGCCTATAGCTTGGAGCGTGGCCGGAGCAATTTTTATAACTTGAATCTAGCGGTTGGCATTCGCCAGCAATTGCGTCCGGTAAGTGCGTATGCCTTCGCCGGGCCCGGTATTGGCGTGGTGAGTGAGCCCCGTGCCCATGTGCCCGAAGGACAAAGCGTCGTGAAAATCGAAAATACCTACCACCTTACGCCATCGGTCCGCGCGGGGCTGGGGGCAGACATCAAGCTCGGCAGTTTCTATTTGTTTCTTGAGGGGGCCTGGCTGCACAACTTTTCCTCCATGCAGGATCGTCCCGTCCATGTGGTTTCCATTTACGGGGGCCTAAAGACGGATGTGACCCGGCTAGCCGGCCACGTGACGCGCGCAATCGGCCTGGATACCGGCATCGCCCCGTAAAAGCCTTGGCGCACTTCTGCTTGGACGCGGCGCGGTTTGTAAAATCCGAAAGAAAATCAGTAATATTACGGACTGGAATAGTTTGGATCTTATGAAACGCAGGACAGCGATAAAGCAATTATTAATCGTAGCCGGAGGCTTAGTGTTGGTGCCATCGTGCATGCGCGAGTCCGGAAAGCCGAGCATTACCCTAGCTAATCTCGACCTCAGCAGTGCGGACGAAGACCTGTTGGCGGCGATTGTCGAAACCATTATCCCCGAAACGGACACGCCAGGCGCCAAAACCCTGAACCTTCATCTTTTCGTATTGAAAATGGTGGACGACTGCCATTCGGAGGCTGACCAGCAGATATTCGTGGACGGTTTGAAAGGGTGGGATACCGCCGCCCGCCAGGCGTTGGGGAAATCCTTTACGGACGCCGACGGCGCCCAGCAGTTGGCGTTTTCGGAAGAAGTAAGCCAAAACCGTGACCATGACCTGTCGGGTTTCTTCGGGTTGGTGAAGGGGCGCACCGTACAAGGGTATCTCAACTCGGAATACGTGATGACCCAGCAGCTCGTGTACGAACTCGTGCCAGGCAGATATAATGGCTATGCGCCGGCTTAGCGCGCATGCGAAAACAACATTCACTACGAAATTAAAGATGGCGAATATCAATATAGACGCGGCGAAGCAACACACGTATGATGCGATTGTAATCGGATCGGGCATCAGTGGTGGTTGGGCAGCCAAGGAACTTTGCGAGGCAGGGCTGAAAACCCTAGTGTTGGAGCGGGGACGCGACGTACAACACGTCAAGGATTACCCCACCACCAACATGTATCCCTATGAATTTGCGCACCGCGGCGAGATGCCCTACGCCGATAAGGTCAAAAACCCAATTGTCAACCGGTGCTATGCGTATGGGGAGGATTCGGCCCATTTTTTCGTCAAGGACGACGAGCATCCGTATATTCAAGACAAGGAATTTGATTGGATTCGCGGCTACCAAGTAGGCGGGAAGTCGCTGTTGTGGGCGCGCCAGGTGCAACGCTGGAGCGACTTTGACTTCGAGGGGCCGGCGCGCGACGGCTTTGCCGTGGACTGGCCGATACGTTACCGCGATTTGAAGCCGTGGTACGATCATGTCGAGCGTTTTGTGGGCGTAGCCGGCAACCGCGACGGAATCCCCGAATTGCCGGACGGCGAATTTTTGCCAGCCTATCCCCTCAACGCAGCGGAAGACCATTTCAAGCGCTTCGTCGAATCCAACTACCCAAACCGCCACATCGTCAGTGCCCGATGCGCGCACCTGTCGGAACCTCAGG
This sequence comes from uncultured Sphingobacteriaceae bacterium, assembly GCA_964444885.1. Lineage (GTDB taxonomy): Bacteria > Bacteroidota > Bacteroidia > Sphingobacteriales > Sphingobacteriaceae > CAYRGQ01. The sequence goes on from CAYUIZ010000010.1 coordinate 11,370, forward strand.
CCATCCATATCGAGCAAGGACGCGTGCAATGCCAAAACCGGGTCCTTTGCCAGCGGGGCTGCCCTTTTGGAGGCTATTTTAGTAGCAATGCATCCACGTTGCCTTGGGCGCAGAAGACCGGAAATATGACGCTGAGACCCTTTTCGGTCGCGCATTCGATTCTCTACGACGAACAAAAAGGAAAAGCAGTGGGCGTACGGGTGATCGATACGAATACCCACGAAGCAATCGATTATTACAGCCAGGTGATTTTTGTCAATGCGTCGGCGCTGAACACCAACCTGATTTTGCTCAACTCGACTTCCAGCCGTTTTCCGGATGGCTTTGGCAATGACAATGGGTTGCTCGGCAAATACATCGCGTTCCATAGCTATACGGGCGGTATTTCCGCCACGTATGACGGAGCTAAAGCGTACCGCACGGATGGACGAAATCCAGCGGGTGGCGGGTATATCCCACGCTTCCGCAACGTTTATCGGCAAGAAACTGACTTTCTGCGGGGGTGGGCGGCTGGTTTTGGCGCAGGCCGCGGCATGTCAAGCGACCGCTCCGGCGTAGGAACCACGCTGAAAGAACAGCTCCTCGATCCAAAGCTGAACGACCACTGGTACGTGCACTCGCACATGATGGCCGAAACGATACCCAAAGCATCGAACCATGTTTGGCTGGATGCGTCGCAAAAAGATGCATGGGGCGTCCCGCTCTTGCATATTGACGTCGATTACGATGACAACGACTGGAAAATCCGGCAGGACTATTTCGACCAAATGAGTGAAATGTTTGATGCGGCTGGCTTCACGAACATCAATACACGCGAAGATAACCGGCGCCCGGGCAATGATATCCACGAGATGGGCGGAGTGCGCATGGGGCACGATCCCAAAACCTCCTTGCTCAACAAATGGAACCAACTGCATGCCAGCCCGAACGTATTCGTTACCGACGGCGCCTGCATGACTTCCACCGCGACGCAAAACCCGTCGCTTACCTATATGGCGATGGCCGCAAGGGCGGTGCACCACGCCGTGGAGGAGATGAAAAGAGGAAATTTGTAATAAATTTTCCTTTTCTCAAACAATAGTCGCCGACTGTTGTTTGTCCGTTGTCATCGTGGCAAAGTGTCCCGGTGGTAACGGAGTCTAACTACTTATGATTCTTACCAATGAAAACAGTTTTCGTTAAAGCGGGAGAGCCGAATGTTCCTGTTCGTCGCTATGCTAAAACGATTTTGTAGCTTTTGCTACGCAGCTTTAGACCTTTGATTAGTGGGCACGCCTGGGGTGTGTCGCGAATTTTGGGCTGGCACACGGTATTACCGGCGTGGCTGGTTTGCACGGGGTGTTTTCGGGTCGCGGTGCGCCGTCCGGATGCGTGAGGCTGATTATAAATCTGAATAACCATTTAAATAGATGAATATGACACAAAAACTAACGCAAAGATCCAGCCGGGCTGCCAAATGCTGTTTGGTAGCTGCGGGCTTGGCGGCATGGTCTCTCGTGGGCCATGCGACGACTGACGGCGGATGGCAGGGCGTCCGGAGCGCGCCCCTGAGTGCCGTCCTGCAGCAAACGATTACGGGAACGGTCACCAGTGGCGCCGACGGCGTAGCCTTACCCGGGGTGACCGTGACCGTAAAAGGGACGACACGGGGCAGCACGACGAACGAGCAAGGGCAGTTTTCGGTGCCGGCATCCGCAGGCGAGACCCTCGTGTTCTCTTTTGTGGGGTACCAGCCGCAGGAGGTACAGGTAGGCACGCAGACAACGCTTCAAATCCGCCTGAATCCGGACGTGGAAAGCATTGATGAAGTGGTTGTCGTGGGCTACGGCACGCAGCGAAAATCCGACTTGACCGGCGCAGTCGGCGTGGTGACAGCCGATGAAATATTGGCCGCGCCCGTAGCGAATGCACTGCAAGGCATGAAGGGGCGTGTGGCGGGGGTTAACGTATTCCTAAACTCAGGCTCGCCTACAGCAAGCCCGCGTATCCTGATTCGGGGCCTGGGCACGATTAACTCGTCGTCCAATCCGCTGTTTGTCGTGGACGGCGTGGTGATGGAAAACATTCAGTTTCTAAACCCGAACGACATCGAACGGATGGAAGTGCTTAAGGACGCATCGTCTACAGCGATCTACGGCGCGCGCGGGGCCAACGGGGTGGTGCTGATTAGCACCAAACGGGGTGCGTCCGTGGCCGGAACCATCGTCAGCTACGACGGGTTTGTCAACGTCGGTGTCCTGCCGCAGGTCATTGATGTGCTGAATGCAGCGGAGTGGATGGAAGTCGTGGAGCGCGGGTTCCAGAATCACTCGAAATACAGCAGCTCAAACATCCCGGCATTCACGCGGAATGACCCGAGGCTGTTTGACGCGCAGGGTAACCCGCTGTATGATACCAACTGGCAAAAGGAAGCAACCCGCACAGCCGTTTCGCATAATCATCAGTTCGCCGTGCAGACGCAAGCCGATAAATCATCGTTTGGCGCGTTTATCAACTACGGGGATATGCAAGGAATCATGCTCAACAACCAGTTGCAACGTATCAACGGCAAGATCGCGTACGACGCGCAACCCAAAGACTGGCTGTCGGTAGGGGTGAATATGTTGGCCAATTACACCCGCGAGAATGAATTTGAAGAGGGTGGCGGACACCAGATGCCTCGCCGGTCGATGCTGGAAATGTCGCCCATTTTCCCGGTCAAATTTCCCGACGGTACGTGGGCGAACAGCAGCATGATCACGGATTCGTACGGATTGGAAGCCATTCCGAACCCCGTACACGTCTTGGAAACCCAGGACCGCTTCCGCAAGCGTTCCCAGCTGTTTGGCAATGCGTACCTGACGTTCCACATCTTACCGGGTTTGGACTTGCGTACGCAATTCGGGTTCGACAAGCACGATAACAATATTCAGGAATACAGCCCGACGGACCTGATCAATATTTCTGCGCCGTTGGGCCGGGCATATCTCGAAAACCAGCGCTCGTTCTACTGGCAGGAGGAAACCTACCTCAACTATAATACCGATATCGGCGACCACCGCATTAACTCGGTGTTGGGGCTCAGCTGGCAGGGGCGTACGGCCGAGTACAACTGGGTGTCGGCCGAAGGATTTGCCGATGATTTCTTCCGGTTCAATGCCATCCAGTCGGCGAGCCAGCCTGGCGCGCCGGGTTCATCGCATGACAAATGGACGATGAACTCGTATTTTCTGCGCGGTAACTACAGCTATAAAAACCGATACTTGGTGACGGTGACGGGGCGTATTGATGGGTCCTCGCGGTTCGGGGAGAACAACAAATACGGTATCTTCCCCTCCGCCGGCTTGGGCTGGGTAATCTCCCAGGAGGATTTTATGAATGATGCCCAACAGCTGGATGAACTGAAACTGCGCTCCAGCTATGGGGTGACGGGTAACACCGAAATCCCGACTTATCTGTCCTTGGGTACGGTTTCAACGGGCACGACGCTGCTCAATGGCACGCGTGTGTCGCAGAGTTTCATCAACCGCCTGCCCAACCCCAACTTGGAATGGGAAAAGACCAATCAGTTTGACGTCGGTATCGACCTCTCCATGTTCAACCGGCGGGTGACGGCATCCGTGGATTACTACTACAAGTTGACGACAGACCTGCTGTTGGATAAGCCCGTGCCTACATCCACCGGATTCACGGCCGTTCGTGACAACATCGGCTCGGTGTCAAACCGGGGCGTGGAAGTATTGCTCAGCGGCACGCCAGTCGCAAACAACACGTTTAACTGGCAAACAACGCTTAATTTCAGCTTTAACAAAAACCGGATAGAAGCCCTTGGCGAAAATGACGAGGACATCTTCCCGGGGCCAAACTGGGTATCTGGAAGCCAGACGATTCTGCGCGTGGGCGAGCCGCTGAGCTCGTTCTGGGGCTATCGGCGCTTGGGGATATGGGGGACGGATGAAGCCGAGGCTGCTGCTGCGGTCGGTGCTGTGCCCGGCGTAGCCAAGCGGAGCGCCCAACGGCAAATTATTGGAAACGGCCTGCCTGACTGGGTCGGCAGTTTTATCAACACCGTTAGCTATGGCAGTTTCGATTTGACGGTCGACTTGCAATTCGTGCACGGCGTGGATATTCTCCAGCAGTTTATGCACTCGATGGAAGACCGGACCGGCCTGTCAAACGGCCTTGCTACGACCTTGTATGACGCGTGGACTGAGTCCAACCAGAACACCATGGTACAGCAGATCCGCAACGGTCCTTATTCGGGTCAGAACAGTGAGGTGGACGACCGCTGGGTGGCCAGTGGATCCTACCTTCGCGGCAATATTATCTCCTTAGGTTATAATTTTGGCGGTGTGGCCCTCAACAACATCAACTTGCGAGGACTGCGGGTGTATGCGACCGTGCAAAACGCGTTTCTTGTGAAATCCAAAGACTTCAAGGGCTATGATCCGGAAGCCACTTCGTGGGGCGGCAATCAGTGGGGGCAGAATATTTTCTTCTTCCAGTACCCCAACCCACGTACGTTTACGTTAGGCACCAGTTTTCAGTTCTAACCCCCTTAAATTCGATTAAAATGAAAAAGTTAGTTGCAATATTCATATCAGCCGGACTGCTGGCGACGTCCTGTTCGGACTTTCTCAGGGAAGTTCCCAAGGATGAAATTTCGTCGGGGCAGTTTTTCGCTAATCCCGACCATGCGGTGAACGCCGTGAACGCGTTGTACCGTTCGGGAGCGCCGTCGTTGCTAGGCACCGGCGTTTATTCCGGTTCGCGGGTAATGTTTGGTCCGTACATCTCCGGATTCGTCGATAACGACTACAAAGGCCAGGAAATCCATGTGCAGCATGCGCAGCAGTTGACCTTCAATGGATTGAACCTGTCTACCTACCTCGGCGGTTTCTACCGCGACCTGTATTTGGGCATCGCACGCGCCAATACCGCGATCAAATACATTCCCACCACCCCCGGCCTGGAAGAGGCTGACGCAAACCGCCTGCTTGCAGAAGCACGTACGTTCCGCGCGATGAATTACTTTTACTTGGCGCGCTTTTTTGGAGGAGTGCCGCTCATCACCGAGCCGTACGAGAGTCTTGAGAACCTGTTTGTCGAACGCGCACCCCTAGCCGATGTCTATGCGCTGATCGTGAGCGACCTTCAGTTTGCGACGCAGCCGGGCGTATTGGCGAACGCTACGTTTGCCGCCAACGGCAACCGGATAACGCTGGGCGTAGTACAGGCGTTACTGGCCGATGTGTACCTGACCATGAGCGGCTTCCCGCTGCAGGCCAACCACTATGCCGACGCGGCCACGCAGGCTCGCGCGATCATCTCCAACTCGTCGTATTTTCTCACCGAACATGACCGGAATGCGCAAGACGAAGTGGTGCTGGCCAATAGCGCCTACAACAAAGCGCGGAGAGCCGACAACTTGCCCAACGAGCATATTTATTACTATGAGTACACGGTAGGCATTGCCAACTCGGGCTATACGCAGCACGCGTTTCCGGTGAGTATGGCGCCGGAACTCGCCTATGCTATTTTTAATAACGCATACCGCCCCACGGCAAGTCTTTTGCGCGCTTACAATCCCGACCAGGACCTGCGCGTGCAGGAAAAGCAGTATTTCCATTCGTCCCTCACCCGGGAAAACGGCACGGTAGCCAATTTTGATACGGCGCCGCACCTGTGGTATGACGAGCAGGCGTCTAAAGAGACGGCCACCTCCGGAAAAGACCTTCCGGTATATTCCTATTCGAATATGCTACTGACTGCGGCGGAAGCGATTGCCCGGGCGGAAGGCGTGACCGCGGAAGCCATCGACTACTTGGCCCAAGTACGTGCACGCGCATACTGGAAGCAGACGCCCGAGCAGGTGCGCGCCAGCCTGGCGGGACTGGGTACCGAGCAGTTTGTTCAGGAAGTATGGAAGGAACGGTTGCGGGAGCTGGTCTTCGAGTTCCAAATCTGGACCGATATACAGCGTACGAGGCAGTTCCCGGTGACGGCGGCAGACGGGCAGATTTCCTTCGTTGATGTCGTGGGTCAGCAAAACAGCTTTGGTGTGGCATTTGCCGAGAAGCACCTGCTGTACCCCATCCCCAATGATGAAATGCAACGAAATCCGGCCTTGACACCAAACCCCGGCTACGAAGATTAACGCTTAGGCAACCGAAAGCAAAAAAGGCCTGCGAAACACGATGTTTCGCAGGCCTTTTTATTGTTTCGCAAAAAAGCTCGAATGCCCTACGCCGAGAATGACGTGCCGCACCCGCAGGTTTTGTCTGCGTTAGGATTGTTAAACGTAAATCCACGGGCATCCAGCCCGCTTTGGAAATCGATCTGCATGCCCGCCAGGTAGAGGCCGTGCGCCTTGTTCATAAACACCCGAATACCCTCAATGTCGTATTCGCTGTCGCCTTCCTTTTTCTGGTCGAATCCGAGGATGTAGTTCATCCCTGCGCAACCGCCGCCCTCAACGCCTACGCGCAGGCCGAAGTCGTTCCCGATTTCTTGCTGGTCCCTTAATTTTTTCAGTTCTTTCACCGCACCCGCTGTCAAGGAAACAGGCGCCGCGGCTGATAATGTTTCTGTGCTCATAGTCCAACGCTGGTATTAGCCGTTTTTTCGTGTTTGCTTCATCATACTCGCCCGTTCTTGTTCGCGAGATATGCGATTTGCACCACACGGTACTACAAAAATACATAATTTTAGCCATTTTTGCCCCCAGGATCATATTTTTACGTTTCGCAAACAATAGCTAAGGAGCCGAATTATGGATGCAGTTGATTATTTTTTAGGTAAGGCCGATGCCCTGTTCGTGCCAGTAGTGGCGGGTATGCTGCTGATTTCCTTTGCGTCTTGGCTTTTTTGGAAATCATACAACAGTTACGTGTTTCGGTTTAAGTTGCTCGACCGCCAGCGCGAAAGCCAGCAGTCCCCATCCGAGTTGTCCGGACTGCGGTGGCAGGCCTACGAACGCATCATTTTGTTTATCGAGCGTATCCGTCCGCACGCCATGCTGTTGCGACTGCATGAGCCGGGCATGGACGCCGAAACGTTAGAGCAACGCCTGCTCGAAGCTATCCGCGAAGAATACCAGCACAACGTCACCCAACAGCTCTATGTGCGCGAAGAAACCTGGGCCATGGTGGTGCAGCTCAAGGAAACGACCGTGTCCCTGATACGCCAGGCGGCTGCGGCAATGGCCGCGGAGGCTACGGGCCGTGCACTGAGCGAACGTGTGCTTCAGCATGTCGCCAGCCTCGACGACAACCCCTACGATATCGCCCTGCGGCTCATCCGGAGCCAGGCTAAGGTCTAAATGCCCCCGATTGCCGTGCAATACGATTGCCCACGCGTGGGAATTTCAGGGGCGAAACGGAAATCTATCGCGCGGGCCTGAGATAGTACGGCTAAAATCTTATCTTTGCGTTTCTTAAATTATAATAAGTTTACCCATCAATGGAAAGAGACAACACCATATTCAAGCTGATCGACAAGGAGCTTGATCGCCAGGAGCAAGGTATCGAATTGATCGCTTCGGAAAACTTCGTGAGCAAGCAAGTCATGGAAGCGGCAGGTTCCGTGTTAACCAATAAGTATGCCGAGGGCTTGCCCGGCAAGCGTTATTACGGGGGATGCGAAGTTGTTGACGAAATCGAGACGATTGCCATCGAGCGTGCCAAGGAACTGTTTGGCGCCACATGGGTCAACGTGCAGCCGCACTCCGGTGCGCAAGCTAATGCCGCGGTATTCCTCGCTATACTGAATCCCGGCGATAAAATTCTCGGGTTTGACCTTTCGCATGGCGGGCACTTGACGCATGGTTCGCCGGTTAACTTTTCCGGCAAGCTGTACGAGCCGCATTTCTATGGCGTAGACCGTGAGACGGGCTTGATCGATTACAATCAGCTGGAAGAAACGGCCCTGCGCGAGAAACCCAAAGTGATTATCTGTGGCGCGTCGGCGTACTCCCGCGATTGGGATTATGCGTTTATTCGCCGCGTGGCCGACGAAATTGGCGCCCTCGTTGTTGCGGACATTTCGCACCCTGCGGGACTGATCGCGCGCGACCTGCTGGCTGATCCGTTGCCGCATTGCCATATCGTGACGACGACCACGCACAAAACCCTGCGTGGGCCGCGTGGTGGGTTGATCATGGTCGGACAAGATTTTGAGAACCCCTGGGGCATCAAAACGCCCAAAGGCGAGTTGCGCACCATTACGTCACTGCTGGACCTCGCCGTATTCCCCGGCACACAAGGCGGACCGCTTGAGCATATCATCGCGGCGAAAGCGATCGCATTTGGCGAAGCGCTGAGTGATGATTACCTCACGTACATTAAGCAAGTGAAGAGCAATGCTGCGGCGCTGGCGCAGGTATTTGTCGATAAGGGTTACAAGCTTATCTCTGGGGGTACCGACAACCACCTGATGCTGATCGATCTGCGGAATAAGGGGCTAAGTGGCAAAGCCGCGGAAGCCGCGCTGGGCAAAGCTGATATTACCATCAATAAGAACATGGTGCCGTTTGACGATCGTTCACCGTTTGTCACCTCCGGCATTCGTCTCGGAACCGCTGCGATTTCCACGCGCGGCCTGAAGGAAGCGGATATGGTTGAAATCGGCGAGCTGATCGACTCCGTATTGGTAAATCACGAAGATGATGCCAAACTGGCTAGCATCGGCAAGAAAGTAAATAGCCTGATGGCACAATTCCCGCTTTACAAATAGGGAAGGCCTGCCTTGGGCAGACAAACCGCGGGTTGCCGAGTGCAATCCGCGGTTTTTTTGTGCTGCAACTGAACCGATTCCAAGGCGTTGCTGCCTTGCTTGCGAATATGCGCCGCGTATGTTAAAAACTGGCGATGTCTTGTTTTTATTAAAAATTTTGTTTTGCTTTGAAGATTAGCAAACCAAAACACAACACTATCGAGGATACGATTACTACACATTGATTTAGCTTTTTGTTAACGAATAAGCAAAAAAAGTAGCTCGTATGCGATTTGAAAAAAAGACCGATCAGGAACTTATCCGTTTGTACGTCTCAGGGAAGGAAGCTGGCTTGAGAACATTAGTAGACCGATATAAGTCCCGAATATACACGTCCATTTATTTGCTCGTCAAGGATAGTGCCTTAGCCGAGGACATCTTTCAGGATACCTTTATCAAAGTCATCAACACGCTGAAAGGCGGCCGTTACAACGAGGAGGGCAAGTTTCTCCCGTGGGTAATCCGTATTGCGCACAACTTGGTAATCGATCATTACCGTAAGGAACGGCGCGCGCCGGCGGTGGTCAACAGCGAAGGGTTTGACATCTTTGACGTGCTGCACATCTCCGAGGAGAACGCCGAGTCGCGCATGATCCGCGAGGAGACGCATCACGACTTGCGGCGCATGATTCAGCTACTGCCCGATGAGCAGAAGGAGGTGTTAATCATGCGCCATTACGGCGAAATGAGCTTCAAGGATATTGCGGACGTCACCGACGTGAGCATCAACACGGCTCTAGGGCGCATGCGCTACGCGTTGAACAACCTCCGCAAGATGATGTACGGTAACCCGCACATAGCCAAAATCGGTTAGCGGTAGGGCGTGTAGGTTACCTACAGGCCCTGGCACCGCTAAACGTTCTTAAACCATTCCAAATATTTGTCGCCGAGTAGGGGCAGGGGCTTTTCATGACCGTTAATGGCATTCATGAGTCCCATGATCCACATGTACAGCAATGCGAGAGACGCAGCGATGCCAACCAGCCATCCAATGAACGGGATGATGCTGACGACCGATACAGCAAATGCGGTTAGCATCAAGCCAAGCGATTGCCGGATGTGGTAGGACGCGAAACTGTTTTTCTTGTCGCCGTTCATAATTAAGGCGATCACCAGACCAATTATGGTCAGGTATGCGATAATCGCGATATTCTTCCCGTCTTCCACTGCTGAGCCCTCGCTCAACGGACGCCTAGTGTCGTCCAAGGGATTATGTTGTTGTTCCATAATGCTGCTGTCGTAAATGAACGTGCTATGTTGCCGTTTATAGGTGATATTATTAGGTTCGTGTTAAACGCCACTTACATACCAAAACTTTTGTATTCTGCGGTGTTAAACGTTTTTCCGTCCTGATGGATTTCGGTCGCTTCCATACGTACGTGTTGCCCAGTCTCCAGGATGTTGGATTCCATCTTGAGCAGCACACCTGCTGGCTGCGTGCTCAGGTCTGGCAACTGGGTTGGGCTATTTCGCATAAAGGAAGAAAAAGCGGATCCAAAATCGCCTACTTTCACACCCAATGCTTGCGTGATCCAAACACGGGTGTGCGAGTCCTCGCTCTTCGCCTCATAAATTTCGCAGGGGTGGCCTAAGATGGTTTCGGACCCCACACGTGCGAATGTGTAGTCGGCCTCAGGAACGTCCACGTCGGCTTGCTCGGCAGCCGCTCCTGCCATTTTCCCTAGTATGTCCCCGCTCATCGTAAGGTACTGCTTTTGGTCCATCATGAAGGTAATCATACCGCCGCCATCGATGACCATAAACATGTTTTGCTGCATGCCGGAGGCGACGCCCAAGTAGTCTTCGCTTGAAAGCCACAGCGTCGTGCCGGGCAACTGTTCTTCCTTTTCGTTCTCCGTATTGGTCATGTCGTAGCTGACCCCTACGGTAAACTGGTATTGGTCCCTGACGGCGATATTGGCGCCACCGAACAGCGATCCCATTGATATCACCGCATTACCCGAAGGGTCCGTACCGGTTTGGCCGGCACCTGTTTTGCTTGTTTTACTGCCGTCGCCCGTCACCGCGTCTTCTACACCCTGTTCGACCTTGTCCATTCCTTTGTCGATGGCTCGGTCAACTCGGCGCTCGATACGCCTGTTAGCTTGTTCTTCTACTTTTTGTTCGACGCGCTTGCCGAGGTTGCGCAGGAGTTGGGCATGGGAGGCCACCGGTGTGGCCGCCAGCAATACAAATAGGATGGATACCGCGCTCCATAAGGGCATGTTCATTTGCTTTTTCATGGTCGTATTATTAAAAAGAATTTTATTTAGGATTATTTTTCCACGCTAACAATGGCCCATATCATCCCGATACGGGCTGGGGAGCCATCGCTGTGTTTGATAGGCGACAAAACCCCGCTTCGGGTCGCGCCTTACGGCGAACCCCATGTCGTGTTTTTGTTTGGTTATACAAAGCTAAGTCTTTTTTGCCGGAAATGCAAAAAGCGTAAGACCCTGGCCAGGGTAAATGCATCTAATTTAAAAAAAGATCGTTGCGAGCAAGAGCGCGTGGAACTGGGTTGGAGCGAAGCCTGCCACGGCAGGCAATGACGAAAAAATTAGATGCGTTTGTCCTGAGTCGAGGCGTAGCCGTTGTGGTAATATCGTCCCAAATCTTTACCTTTGCTAATTACATTAATGAGATCAACAAGCAAGCAATGAGTACGAACAGAGGACCTATTTCGCAGTTTATTGAGAAAAATTACCTGCACTTCAACGCGGCAGCCTTGATGGATGCGGCTAAGGGCTACGAAGCACACCTGGATGCGGGTGGCAAAATGATGATTACATTGGCCGGTGCAATGAGTACGGCTGAGTTGGGTATCTCGCTGGCCGAAATGATTCGCCAGGATAAAGTGTCGATTATCAGCTGTACGGGTGCCAACCTGGAAGAAGACATCATGAACTTGGTGGCCCATTCGCACTATAAGCGCGTGCCCAACTACCGCGATCTTAGTCCGCAGGACGAGTGGGAACTCCTCGAAAACCACTACAACCGGGTAACGGATACCTGTATCCCGGAAGAGGAAGCATTCCGCCGCTTGCAGAAGCATATTCATAAAATTTGGAAGGACGCCCAAGACGCTGGCGAGCGTTATTTCCCGCACGAGTACATGTACAAAATGCTGAATAGTGGCGTGCTGGAGCAGTACTATGAGATTGATCCGAAGAACTCCTGGATGCTGGCCGCGGCTGAGAAAAACCTGCCCATTGTGGTGCCCGGATGGGAAGACAGCACGATGGGCAACATCTTTGCGTCGTACGTGATCAAAGGCGAACTGCAGGCGTCGACGATGAAGAGCGGTATCGAGTACATGGCTTATTTGTCCGATTGGTACATCAAGAATTCAGACGGCAAGGGCGTCGGGTTCTTCCAGATAGGTGGCGGTATTGCCGGGGATTTTCCCATCTGCGTGGTACCCATGCTCTACCAAGACTTGGAAATGGAAAACATTCCGTTTTGGAGCTATTTCTGCCAGATTTCTGACTCGACGACCTCATACGGATCATACTCCGGTGCGGTGCCCAATGAGAAGATCACCTGGGGCAAACTGGATATCAACACCCCGAAATTTATCGTCGAATCGGATGCAACCATCGTGGCTCCGTTGATTTTCGCGTGGCTTTTGAGACAGTAAACCCACAATCGTTAACAAACTATACCTGACACCCCGGTGAAATCGGCTTTACATACTACGGACCCTATCGCGTTGCGGTACTTGATGTCGGAAGCATTGTTTGCGATTGAGGACGGCGACGTGCGCGCCCCTGCCGATGAAATCGTGGTGCAGGAAAAAAACGCTATAGCCAATGGGGCCGTGCCCACACCGGAACCGGTGGCCGTGCCGGCTCCCGTGGCTAATCCGAGGCCTGTGTTTGCCTTTTTGGGCGAAAATAAGCAGGGCTATCTATTTGTGACGGACGACGCACAATCGGATTATATGTCGGCGGAGGGGATGGATGCGTTTACGAAAACCCTGGGTGCTAGGAAATTGAGCCTGGATGACGTAGCGGTGTTCAATCTGGGGCGCCATGCGGGGCAGGTTGCATTTTCCGACTTGACGTCGTTTTTCAAACCTCGGGCGGTGGTGTTATTAGGTGCCAAAGCCACTGCGCTTGGCGTGTCGGATATTGCGCCTAATACGGTTGGCCAAGTTGAAGGAATCCCCGTTTTCCAAACCTATTCGTTTGATGTGTTGTTGATAGACGCCGGGAAAAAAAGTGTGTTCTGGCCGGTATTAAAATCCTTGTTGGTATGATGGAGTTGGTTTTCGCCACGAATAACGCACACAAGTTAGCGGAGGTACAGGCTATTGTGGGTAACCGGTTCCGGATCCGGAGTCTGTCGGATATTGGCTGCGATGTGGATATCCCCGAAACGGGCGACACGTTTGAGGAAAACGCAGCACAGAAAACGCAGTACATCATCGAACACTACGGATTGGATTGTTTTGGTGATGACTCGGGGCTGGAAGTCATGGCCCTGGGCAACGAGCCGGGCGTACGGTCAGCCCGGTATGCGGATACGCGCGACATGGATCAGAATATCGATTTGCTGCTTCGCAAATTGGGTGACCATCCGGATAGGCGGGCGCGCTTCCGTACCGTCATTTCCATGCGTGTAGGCGGGCAGCACCATTTTTTCGACGGTACGATTGAAGGTACGATCGGGCATGCACGCAAAGGAAGCGGCGGATTTGGCTATGACCCCATATTTACGCCGTTGGGCGCTGACCGGAGCTTCGCCGAGATGACGGCGGAGGAGAAAAATGCGATTAGCCACCGGGCAATCGCTACTCAAAAACTAACTGACTTTCTGCGTGCGCTAGCGATGCAAGGTTAGGGCAATCGAAATGCCGAGCTGGCCTTGTCTATGGCAAGATTCTCATCTCTTTTAAAACTTGTTTCTCTCGCAAAATTATGTCCTTCGTTCTCTCGCAAGATTAGCGTAGCGTATCTTGTGAGTGATGATTTACAGCAAAATCGGATGCTTGCTTATTTCCCTCTCTCCAGCCATTTCAGGTGTGGCTGCAAATAAATACTAACTTTTTCTTTTTTTTAATGCATTTGTCCGTAATTTAGTTCTTCATAACTAAATGATAACCAAGTGAGACTACTTGTTTTAGCATTGCTGTTGCCTCTGTGGGTATCCGGACAGGAACCCCGAGGTTCTGGTGACGTTTACGATAGACTATTCGCTAATCCGGTTAGGAACGACTTTCCAGCGCCTTCGTCGGCAGTCCACGGCTTGCGCACCCAGGCAAGCTATTCCCATGCGGGGAAAGACACGGCCGGTTTTATGATTAATTGCGGGTGCAGTGGGCAGCGGGCCGAACCACGGCTTTTTGTCAACGGAAAGGAAATGCTGGCGCGGATAATGCCCGAGCTCGACGTCCAAGGGATTGTCAGCTTGACCATTGAAAAAGAAGGCGAATATGCTGAGCGGGGAGCTATTTTTATGGAAACTAAGCAACGGTTTCGGGCTGCGGATTACCAATCGTTGGCTGACTACTTAAAAAAGGAATTTCGGGGCTACGATAAACGTGACGCCGCGAAATACATCATCAACGGCTCCGAATACCCTAATCCTGAAATCCTGTTACCCAAACAGGATCACGTCGTATTCGCCAGTGTTTTGTATGGTGGGAATGGGGAAGCCGGCGAAGAGGTGACAACTTATACCGTCAGCCTGCAAAAAAACCACTAAGCGGACTGGGGCGTGATCCGCAGTTTTTTTCAAATAACGTTATATTTGGGAAAAATGGATTTTTATGAAGAAGCTTTTCTCAGTCTCCGTTCCGAAATGGGCTTTTAACGTCGCTACATTAGTTTTGCGCGTAGGTTTGGGAGTGCTCATGATTCCCACTTACGGGTACGGGAAGCTGGTCAATTTCAGCGAAAAGAAAGGGGATTTTTACAACCTATTCGGCATGGGAAGCGAACTCTCCATGGGGTTGGCTATTTTTGCTGAGGTGGTTTGTTCGGTGCTCTTAATCGTAGGGCTCTTCACCCGCTTGGCGACCATTCCCTTGATGATCACCATGCTGGTCGTCATTTCCATCCACGACTGGGAATTGTTTGGGAAACACGAGCTGGCGCCGGCATTTCTGACGGGGTACTTGGCAATCCTGTTTTTAGGCCCCGGCAAGTACAGCTTCGACGCGTTGATCCGCAGGAGCGGCAGACGTTAGGCGATCCCGCCATATCCATTTGCTGTCTGCGAATGCTAGGTGCTTGCGCTGGGGCGGGACAGGTGTGCGGGGCATGTCTGATTTTTTCACGTGTTTCTCAGTCTTCGCGACTGAATCGGGTGCAATCGAATCCAATGGGAGGACTGTGGTGTCTCGTCTCAGGGTGTCCACCGCAGGCTTGACGGAGTCCGGCACGGCAATGCTGTCGCGCGCAAGATCCGATGGAACGCTATCCAGGAGGCCAGATTGCAGTGTGTCCGGGGTAATGTTCTCCGTTTGTCGGTCTCCATCCAACGTGTCCGGGATAAAATTTTCGCTTGCTTCGGTATTGTCCAGTGTGTCAGCGAGGGTGGGCGGCCGTCCCGCGGCAGCGGGACCGCCGGTGGTGTCCGGAGCGATTTCCGCAGTTCCGACCTCCCGTTTTCGGGCAAGCAAGTCTTCTTTTGATTTTGGACGATCACCGGGTTTCCAAACAAATCCGGAAAGGATTTCTGCTTCCTGCGTGACCAAATGGAGGGGCGAGAACTTGCCTTCGATGGCACGGACGGGGATGAACTGCGTGATCTCGTTATTTTCCACCAACAACTTGATGCGGCTGCTCCGGCTGTGGTACATGTCCTGATAGCGAATGTTTTTGTCGTCTCGTGTGTAATATATGCTTTCGGCATTGCCGTCGACAAATAGGCGCTCGAGCTCGTTATTCGTAAAGAAGCCCGTTATTTTTCGGCCTTTGATCTGGTTGAATTTGATTGAATCGTGTTCGGCATTAACGAGGAAAGCGTTGCTGAGCAGCAAGAGGTTATCCAATTTTTCATTGATAATTTGCATGTACATTGTGTCCGACGACATCTGGGAGCCTTGCGCCCATACCATCGGGCTTCCGAAGAAGCGCATCATGGAGTCTGGGTAGCCATAATAGGCCGAATCGGCCACCGCCTGCAAATCCGATTTGAATAGCCGAACGTTTCGGTACGCCTTGATGATGCGGGTCGTAGTGGTGTCGGAAGCGATCGAATCCGTAGCCAGTGTGTCCGTCAGAACGCGCTGTGTCGCTTCCATGGCTTTCGCCAGCAAGCTGTCCACTTCGTTTCCGCTAGGGATGGCGGCCTGTGCACGCAGCAGGCTGTCAGCCACCAAATTCCGTTCGAGGATTTCGCGCCCGGCGGTTAGTGGTACGGTTTGTGCCCGTCTGGACAGGGCTTCCGCGATTATATTTTCTTTGACCGCCGCGCGTTCTTCCTGTGCCAACGCGATCGAATCGGCTACCACATCCCGGCTGATGTCAAGCGGGATGGTCTGATCAGGCGGATCGTCCAGCAGGAGGGAATCAGGCGAGCCGGCGGCTAGGCTGTCGGCGGCTACATCCCCTGGGATTCCGTCGCTAGGCAGTTCGTCGCCAAATTCGTCATTGTCCATCATGCCGTCGTCACCGAATTCTCCGAAATCCATCCCGTCGTCGATTTCACCGCCGTCGCGGTCCAAATTGAAGTTCATGGGCACGTAGTCCCGGAGCAGGATAAGCTGGGAAAAGAGCGTGTCGGCCGTCATATAGATGGAGTCGGTCCGCGAGGGTTCCTCGGGTGGACCGTGTGCGAGGGAATCGATGGAAAGGGAATCCGGCAGCGCCCTGTCATCCTGAACGACTGAATCGCGCTCAACGACTGAATCGCGCTCAAGCGTTAGCTCGGCCGGCCCGGCCAAGGAATCCTGCGTTAAGCTGTCGCTAGGCGTTTGTTCGTCGCGAGTGACGGTAATGACCAGCGGATTTTGGGTCATGGTGATCGATTCGTTCGACTTGTCGTATAAACCCAATCCGCCCGACATATAGAACACGTCGGCGGTGTCGATAAACAAGACGTTGTGTACCGCGCGGCCATTGCCCGATTCGCCGTCGTAGTACAGGCTGTCGCCAGTCAGAAACCGGGAGCCCTCGGTGTACAGGTTGTTTTTGCCGAACTTAGCGTATTCACTTACCGTATGGTAGTCGCCGCTTTCCGTGTAAAGGTTTTGATCGTCTTCCCCTTTGATATTAGTCGGGCCATAGAAATACACCATTTTTGACGCCGTATTATAGCGCAGGGTGTCGGTATAGATTTGCGTGTGAGGCGTACGGACGATTACATTGTGCCTGAAGTATGCGTCCTGCGTATTATCAAAATAGTAGGCGTTTTGGCTGGTGATCGTGTCCGTCTCGTTGACGATGCGTCCGCCACCGGTATACGTTCCTACGCCGCTGCGCATGTTGT
>CAYUIZ010000010.1:28659-44992 GCA_964444885.1 uncultured Sphingobacteriaceae bacterium
TCGTTGACGATGCGTCCGCCACCGGTATACGTTCCTACGCCGCTGCGCATGTTGTAGGTCAGGTAGTTGGTCGTCAGCACGGATTGCGCATCGATCATACGCACATTATTGGTGAGGATTGCCACCTGCGTATCTTCGGTGTAGTGTAGTTTATCCGCATAAACCACCGTGCCATTGGGCTGGGTGATGATAACCCGCCCGAATCCCTCAAAAAATGTACGCTGGGTGGTGTCTTGGTAGATATAACCGCTATCGGCGGATAGTGTTGAACCCTTGTGCTGGTACACCGGCCGGTAATTGATCATCCGGTTTTGCGCTTGCTGGATGCGGCTTCCTGATGAGGAAATCATAATCAGCTTATCATCCTGCCCGTATGCCCACGAGAGGAAGATAAGATGCGCGAACAACAACAGGCAACACTTTTTCACAGCCACAAAAATAGCATTTTTGGGGATGCTAGCTACAAAAATTAGTCCATGATGGCATAAGCCATGGTTAAATATCGTTAACTTTGGGATATGGAAATCCAAGACGGTTTCGCGGCGTTTGTGAAAAGCGAAGGGTTATGCGAACCTCAAGATCGTATTTTGCTGGCAGTCAGCGGCGGTATGGATTCCATGCTGATGCTCCATTTGTTTTCATCGGCGGGTTATACATTCGGTGTAGCGCATTGCAATTTTGCCCTCCGCGGCGAAGAGTCGGATGCGGACGAACAGCTGGTGCGCGACACGGCTCACCGTTTGGGACGGCCTTTTTACGTACAGCGCTTTGATACCCAAAACTACGGCGCAGCACATGGCATCTCGATTCAGATGGCGGCTCGCGATCTTCGCTACGCTTGGCTGGAGGAAACCCGGCAAGCGGAAGGCTACGATTATATTGCCGTGGCGCATCACCTCAACGATAGCATGGAGACCGCGCTGATTAACTGGGTGCGCGGGACCGGGCTGGCTGGTATGGCAGGTATCGCGCCGAAACGCGGGCAGGTCATTCGCCCATTGCTGTTCGCCACCCGCGAAGAGGTGGCCTTGGCCGTGGAAACGCTCGGTTTGGCATACCGTGAGGACGGGTCAAACCAGTCTGTGAAATACACCCGCAACAAGCTGAGGCTCGATGTCATCCCCATGCTCAAGGAATTGAACCCGGGCTTGGAGCGTACCTTCGCGGCCAACATTTTTTTCTTCACCGAAAGCCTGGAGCTGCTCCAGATGGAAGCTAACCGGCTGCGCGGCGAACTGCTGGAAGAGTACGAACCCGGCCATTTTCGCTTACGGCGGAAGGCTATTGCCCAGCTAAAGCCGAAGCGCTTGCTTCTGACTGAGTTATTGCGCCCGTTCGGGGTTGCCGTGGCTGCTGTCAACGACTTGCTGGGCATGGACGAAAGCGCGTCCGGAAAGCATATCGAGGCGCCGAAGGCAGTACTGCATGTGGATCGGACGTATGTGTTTATTCATCCCAGGGTACCTCCGGCCACGAGCCGTGAGGTGATTATTGCTGGTGCTGGTGAACGCGTGCGTTGGGGTGAGTACGAATTTATAGCGTCGGAATCTTCGGACATTCGCGTCCAGACCGACCCGCATACGGCGCAGTTTGATGCGGACGCACTTTCTTTTCCCTTGCGGGTGCGAAGCTGGCAGTTGGCGGATACGTTTCAGCCCTTGGGCATGCAGGGTTCGAAAAAGCTGAGTGATTATTTTGTGTCGATCAAAATGCCCGTATTCCGAAAGGAAAGCGTGCCGATTGTCACCACGGCAACTGGCGACATTGCGTGGGTAGCGCCGCATCGCATGGACGACCGCTTCAAAATTACGGACAAAACAAAAAAAGTGATAACTTTAACCTGTGTACGCGTGGCGTAACTGAAAACCTGGCGTAGCATGCAACCCGATACTATGAAAGACAATCTCCTTTATGTTGAGAACCAATACATGGGACGCGACCGGATCTGGCTGAGCGTCCGGTTGGTATTGGCGCTGTTCTGCTTTGTCGCGTTTTACATCAATATTGATCGTGAGATTGATAGCCAGCTTTTTTTCATTGCGGGGGCAGCCATTGTCGTGGTGTCCATCGTGATGATGTACATGTTGCATTACCGGATTACGGTGGCACCAGGCAGCATGTGGATTAGCGGTTTGTGGACCTCGCGCTTGGTGAAAGTCGATTTGCACGGCGTCATATCCGTGGAAAAAAAACCGTACAGCAAATTTTTTATAAACAATCCGGTGTATAACCTCCACCAGCGCGGAAAGGTACGTTTCTATTCCGGGGGCAAAGACGCTGTTTGGCTAACGGACCGCGACGGCCTGACCTATGTGATCGGCACGCAACGCCCCGCCGAACTGGTACAGGCGATCCGCAAAGCCAAGGCCCAGGGCGCGTAAGCCTGCTTCGGTGGATCGGTTTTGGTGAAATGTAATTCGGATGACCGTTTTTTTACGCATTTTATATAGCTTTGTATTAAACAAGAAATTGTTCGGATGGGCTTATTGAAGTTTTTATTTATAGCGATTTTGGTGTTGTGGCTGTTGCGGATGGTCGTCCGCTGGGCGTTGCCTTATCTCGTGCGCAAAGCGTCTGAGAAGATGATGGGGCAGGCAAGGGACCAATACCAGCGGCAGTACGGCAGACCCGCCCAACACGCGCGTCCTGAAGAACGCCGCCCGACAGAAGGTAAGATTACCATTGAGTATGTTCCGCCCAAGGAGCGTCACAAGGAAGGGCCTAAGAAGGCGGGCGAATTTGTCGATTACGAGGAAATCAAGTAACGTAATGGGCATCTGACCGTACGTTTGGTACCTATTAGCATGTGGCTAAAACAACTCTCCCTGCTCAATTTCAAGAATTATCCTGAGGCTTCGCTGACCTTTTCGCCTAGCGTCAACGCATTTACCGGCGCTAATGGGGCAGGAAAAACCAACCTGCTCGATGCCATCCACTACCTTTCACTCTGCAAGAGCTATTTTAACCCTATTGATTCCCAGCAGATCAAGCAGGGACAGGACTGGTTCATGGTGCAGGGTAAGTTTGAAAAGGATGGGATGGACGACGCGGTTTCCTGCAGCGTGAAGCGTAACCAGAAAAAGCAATTCCGAAAAAACAAGAAGGAATATGCGCGTCTGGCAGACCATATCGGGCAGTTTCCCATTGTTATGATTTCGCCCAGCGACAGCGCCATCGTAACGGATGGGAGCGAGGAGCGCAGGCGTTTCGTCGACAACGTGCTGTCGCAGACGGATCCTTATTACCTCGAAGAGCTGATCGCCTATAATCGCGTACTCGCCCAGCGCAACAGCCTGCTGAAGCAAGTAACGGCCCACGAAGCGTTAGATACGGGTCTGCTGGAGGTGCTTGACATGCAGTTGGTTAAATCCGGCATGTTGGTTTTTGCACGACGCCAGGCATTTTTAGCGGAGTTTATTCCGTTTTTCGGGAAACACTACGATTTCCTGACCGATGGTGCGGAAGCGGTATCGATACAGTACGAATCGCCCTTACTGCATGACAGTTTTGAGAACCTGTTGCAACACAGCCTGCCGAAAGACCGAATCCTGCAGCGCACGACCACCGGCATCCATAAAGACGATTTGGTATTTGCCATTCATGGCGACATGCAATTGAAGAAATTCGGTTCGCAGGGACAACAGAAGTCGTTTCTCATCGCGCTGAAGCTCGCCCAATACAGTTACCTCGTGGCGCAAAAGCAGTTTAAGCCGTTGCTGTTGCTGGACGATATTTTCGACAAGTTGGACGATCATCGCATCCGAAAACTAATGCAAATGGTTTCCGACGGCGATTTTGGCCAGATTTTCATTACCGATACGGATGCCGGCCGAATAAGCCGTATCTTTGAACAGATCGGTAAGGATATTCGTATCCATCACGTCGATGCAGGCACCGTGAAAACAACAACCCAACACGATGGATAGGGGCAAGGATTTGAACATGAAAGAGGCGATCAAGCAGATGCTCAAGGTGTATCGCCTCGACCGGAAGTTTGACGAAACGGCGCTCGTTGCCGCCTGGCCCGAACTGATTGGGCAAGCTATTGCCAACCGTACGACCCAACTGTATATCCGCGACAAGAAGCTTTACGTCAAGGTGGAGTCCGCGGTAATCAAGCACGAACTGATGCTCATGCGCCGGCAAATTCTCGGACGCATGAACGAGCACGTCGGCAAGGTCGTGGTCGAGGAATTAGTGCTTCTGTAGGTGATTGACCCTGCAGACCCCTCAATCTGCAACATCGCCCACTTAAAACTTATCGACCCATGCTGCATAGGCCGTCAGAAACGACTGGAGAAACTCCTGCGTTTCCTCGACTAGGTGGTTTCCTGAATCGTCAAACAGATCCTGCGCGCTGCCGATATACGCTTCCGGCTGTTGCATCACCGGCACATCCAGAAAAACCATCGATTGGCGTAGGTGGTGATTGGCACCAAAGGCGCCCAGGCTGCTCATCGACACGCTGACTACCCCGCTGGGCTTACCCGCCCACGTATTCTGACCATAGGGCCGAGACGCCACGTCGATGGCGTTTTTGAGCACAGCAGGTACGCTTCGGTTGTATTCGGGCGTGAAGAACAGTACGCCGTCCGAATTTTTTATGCGATCCCGAAGCCGCACCCATTCTGCCGGCGGGTTGCCTTGATCCAAGTCTTCATTAAAAAACGGCAAGTCGCCAATTTCAATAATTTCCAACGTTAGCCCGTTGGGAGCCAGCCGGATGGCCTCGTTGGCAAATTTTCTATTGAAGGAACCTTCCCGGAGGCTGCCTACGAGTACGCTGATATTCTTGTTAGCCATAATCATTCAGTTTTACACATGTAATTTCTAGAAGGACAACCAACCGCATGCTATTGTTTGCCTGTAGCGCTTCTTTATTCGGAAAGCCCATTAATTTTTAACGGAGTGGCGGTGAGGTGGGCATTCGCTTGTCGTAAAGATCAACTGAAATGACGGGTAAAGCAAGCGGGTAAAACCGCTGTAAATTATCTAAAAATCAGATTTTTAAGCAAGTAGTTAATTTTTCGGATTTGACCCATGTCGCGGATTTACTACACGTTGTCTGAATCGGGAAGATAGGGGGAGGGAGAGTCGTTGGGATGCGTCGATGTTTGGGCGTGGGCAGACGGAGGGTCAGCTGAAATAAGCGTTTCGGGTTCTGTTGGGCTTTTTCGATTGGTCGTTGTCTTTCTGTGTATTACCGTTGGTTTTAATCGGTCTTTACCCCGCCGGTCGATGCGCGGTAGGAGTGTAGTAGTCAAGCTACAAATCTTTTTAATTGTAATAGGAGGCGACCTTTTTTTATTGATTGTGTCGTAATCTTGTGATGCAAAACCATGGACAACCTAACCTTTTTTGCAAAAGACGATGAAGAAAAAAATCCTATTGGTTGAAGATTCCGCAAGCACGCAGAAGCTACTGTACTTTATGTTGTCTAAGGAGTACGAGGTTTTTGTTACTTCTAACGGCTATGAGGCTTTTCTGTGGCTGGAACAGACCAAGCATATACCAGACCTCATCATCATGGACTGGATTATGCCTTATATGGATGGCAAGTCGTTTTTGAAATGCATCAAGGTGAGCGGCTTATACAGTGAGATCCCCGTGATTGTACTGTCATCGAGCATGGAGGTCAAAGACGATATCAAATTAATGTCCTGCACTGTGTCCAAAAGTCTATCTAAACCGTTCAACCCTTTGGAGTTGAAGGAGTCTATCTGTGAAATATTCAATATCCGTTATGGAGTCATTAACTAATACATTTGAAATTGATACACTTCCCCGCTCGATTACCTACTGTGGTGTAGCCCACGTCGAAGAGCTCACTGCGCAATTTGATAAAGCGGTTTCGCTGTCGCGAGTTGATAGCCTTTCGGATTTGAGAAGCCATTTTAGGGCGATGGATTTTATGTTGCTTCCCGAAGCCTTGGTCATCGAGGTTAAATCCGATACCGAGCTTCTTTCCTTGTTTTTGGCGGAGTTGCGGGCCAATTCAATGACCAAAAGCCTGCCGGTGATTTTGCTGGTGCTGAAGGGTGACTACCGGACGATGGTGCAAACCTTCAGCAGTCAAGTTGATGACATTTATTTTTACCCGTTTCCCGTGCCCCACATCAAGGCACGTATCCAGTTTCTGCACAAGATCCGGATGACGGGCGATGCGGTCCCTTCTTTTCCTTCGCATCTTTTTGGAACCAAAGATTACCGCATATCCCGTCGCAAGCGCGTGTTTGACATTGTGGTAGCGAGTGCATTCGTGCTTTGTACCCTGCCGCTTATGGCGGTCGTCTGCATCCTGATCAAGCTTGATTCGAAAGGGCCGATCCTGTATACAAGCAAGCGTGCCGGATCAGGTTACCGTGTATTCGACTTCTACAAATTCAGGTCAATGAGAAATGAAGCGGATAAGGAATTGGAACACCTGAGCAAAGTGTCTAACCAGTACGCCAACGGAACCGACACGGCTTTTGTTAAAATCAAAGATGATCCGCGCGTCACCCGTTTGGGTGCCTTTCTTCGCAATAGCAGCTTGGATGAGTTGCCCCAACTGTTTAATGTGCTCAAAGGCGATATGTCGCTCGTGGGGAACCGTCCACTACCGTTGTACGAAGCCGTGCAACTGACTTCCGACCAATGGGCTGCACGTTTTTTGGGGCCGGCGGGCATTACGGGCTTGTGGCAAGTGACAAAGCGAGGAAGAGGCGAAATGTCTGACCACGAACGCCGGCAACTGGACAATTACTACGCCGAGCACGGTTGTTTTAACATGGATATCAAAATCCTCCTCCAGACCGTACCCGCGCTCTTCCAAAAAGAGAACGTATAATCTGCCCACCCGACGGTACGTTTTGCAGCCCGATGTCCCGATATACTGCTTGGCAATCTTGCTTATTTTTATAGCTTTGCAGGACAGGTACCTAAACGAAACCACATGAAGCATATCGTTCGAACGTTGCTTAGCGTTGCGCTAGCTGCGTCTATCCTCTCGTGCACCCAAATCCCGCATGCTGGCATTACGGCGTCCGGACTGGACCGCCAGGCGTTTCAACGCGTAATCAACGGCGATTCCACGGATCTTTTTGTGCTGCGCAACAAAGAAGGAGCGGAGGTTTGCATCACGAACTACGGTGGCCGGATTGTTTCCCTACTGGTGCCGGATGCCCAAGGCAACATGCAAGACGTCGTGCTGGGGTTTGACACGATCGACGAGTATACGGCAGGACCTTCGTCCTTCGGCGCGACAGTAGGACGGTTCGCTAACCGCATCGCGTATGGGCAGTTTACATTGGACGGGGATACGGTACACCTCGATGTCAATAGCGGCAATCACTCCATCCATGGCGGCCTCAAGGGCTGGCAATACCAAGTCTTTCACGCCACCCAGCATTCCGATAGCACATTGTCGCTCGCTTACGTATCGCCCGACGGCGAGGGAGGCTTCCCCGGTACGGTGTCCGTCGAGGTCAACTTCCATTTTACCCATGATCATGCTTTGCGCATCGATTACCATGCAGAAACCGACCGGAAAACCGTAATAAATATGACCAACCACAGCTTCTTCAACCTTTCGGGGGATCCACGGCGCACTGTATTGGATGACGTACTATATGTTCGGGCGAGCCACTTCACCCCGCTGGACGACACGTCGGTCCCGACAGGCGAAATCTGGCCTGTAGTAGGTACCCCTTTTGATTTCACGCAGCCCGTGGCTATTGGCGAAGCGATAGCGCGCGACAGTGGACATGCACAGTTGGCTGTGGCGCACGGATTTGACCACAATTTTATCCTCGACACCCATGCCGACCCGAATGTGCTGGCAGCGCGTCTTTACTCACCGGTGAGCGGTATTGCCATGGAGGTGTTTACCAATGAGCCGGGCATGCAGGTGTATACTGGAAACATGCTGGACGGCTCGCGGGTGGGCAAAGGCCAAGTCCCCATGGACAAACAAACCGCAATATGCCTGGAAACGCAGCACTTTCCGGATTCGCCTAATAAGCCCGATTGGCCATCGACCGTATTGGCGCCCGGCGAACGGTATTACAGCACCTGCACCTACCGGTTTAGTGTGGCCGATTAAGCGACGATCGGGGTTTGTTGGATCGCTGGTCGTGTAGTGGTTCCCGGTACCGCACGCCGGGACAAATATTCCTCAAGCACGGCAGCGTTTCGCCTTTATTTCGTATTTTCGCGCCTTATGGACAGCCAATTGGTTATATATAATACATTGACGCGGACCAAAGAACCCTTTGCGCCGCTTACCCCTCCGTTTGTAGGTTTATACGTATGCGGGCCTACGGTTTACAGCGACGTGCATCTCGGAAATTGCCGCACGTTCGTATCCTTCGATCTGATCTATCGTTATCTAATCCACCTCGGATATAAGGTACGTTACGTCCGCAACATTACCGATGCTGGCCACTTAGAGGGAGACAACGACGAAGGGGACGATAAGTTTTCAAAAAAGGCTAAGTTGGAGAAGCTCGAGCCGATGGAAATTGTTCAGAAATATACGCTGGGGTTTCATGAGGTGCTCCGCTTGTTTAATACCTTGCCACCCAGCATTGAGCCGACGGCCACTGGCCACATATCCGAGCAGATTGAGATGGTCAAGCGGATCATCGATAACGGGTTTGCCTATGTGGTCAATGGTACGGTTTATTTCGATGTGGAGAAGTACGTACAGACGAACGACTATACCATTCTGACCAACCGGAAGCTGGACGATATGCTTAGCAATACACGGGAACTTAGCGGACAGGATGAGAAGCGGGGTCGGCTGGACTTCGCGCTATGGATCAAAGCCAAACCCGAGCACATCATGCGCTGGCCATCGCCCTGGGGCGTCGGATTTCCGGGTTGGCATATTGAGTGTTCGGCGATGAGCAGCAAGTACTTAGGCGAGCAGTTTGACATTCACGGCGGGGGAATGGACTTGGCGGCTACCCACCATACAAACGAGATTGCACAATCGCAGGCCTGCAACCACACGACACCAGCAAAGTACTGGATGCACACCAATATGCTCACCGTCAACGGTGCACGCATGTCTAAATCAGCAGGTAATGGCTTTCTTCCGAACGAGTTGTTTTCGGGTAACCATCCTTTGCTAGACAAAGGCTATTCGCCGATGGCGGTTCGGTTCTTTATGCTGCAGGCTCATTACCGAAGCACGTTGGATTTCTCGAATGAGGCTTTGGATGCCGCCGACAAGGGATACCGGCGCTTGATGAACGCGGTGGCGCTCCTGCCGAAGTTGAAACCGGCAGCAAAGAAATCCGATGTGGATATACAGGCCATTCGCGAACGCAGCTACGCGGCGATGAATGACGACTTCAACAGTCCTGTACTCATTGCCGAAGTGTTTGAGGTAGTTCGTATTATCAACAGCATTTACGATGGTAAAATAGCAGCCGATGCGACGACTTTGGAAGCCATCGGGGCTTACATCAACGATTTCGTTTTTGATATCATGGGGCTGCTCGAGGAGCACGATGGGGGAGATGAAGGCTTCGCGAACGTGATGGACTTGGTGATCCAATGGCGGAACGACGCCAAAGCAAACAAGGATTACGTCACATCCGACAGGATCCGGGAAGGCCTGAGCTCCATTGGCATACAGCTCAAAGATAGCAAGGAAGGCACGCTTTGGAACAGGATTTGATAAGTCGGAAAGTAAAAAAATGCGCCTGACCGAGTTATCGGCAATAGTGGGCAGATTACGTTTCAGTATGCATCAGAAGACATCGATCACATCCGCAAGACGCCTGATTGGGCTTTTAGGGGTTTTCGCGTTGCTGGCCACGCCGGCTTGGGGGCAGTTGCCCGACAAAGTAGGGAGTTTGCTGGCGGCCGACCGCGCCGCCGCGCGTATCTCCGTAAACCAGGGAGCGCACACCGCCTTGCGGAGCATCGTCGACCAGCATTCCATTTTTTTTACGCCAGACCGCGTCAATGCGGTCAATTATCTCAGAAGTAGGCCTAATATACCCGACGTGCTGCGTTGGGAAACCAACTTTTGCGTTGTGGCCAAAAGCATGGAGTGGGGTGTCACTGCCGGACCGATGACCTTCCAGCGCGTAGGAGCCCGGCAACGCCAAGGCGAGTACCTCACGGTATGGAAGCGCGACCGAAAGGGGAATTGGAAAGTGGAGTTGCGTGCCGAAGTAGAGCATAAGGGTACGAATTCCGATATCACGCCGCTCTTTTTCGAACCGCCGAACGATAACTACGTCCGTCACCGATCCAAAACCCGGCTGGCCCAGCGCGATGAAATTATCAGAAGCAATGAGGAACTGTTTTCGTCGGTTTCCAAATCAAGCGCACAGGCAGCCTACAACGAATTCCTCGCCGAGGACGCCCGCCTGCTTTATCCCTGGCAAGCTCCGATTGTTGGGAAAAAAGGGATTTTGGGCTTTTTGAATAAACAAAAGATGGATGTCGTCACGGAGTCCGAGGCGGTTAGCCGGGCATATAGCGGCGAGTGGGCTTATTCCTACGGCACGGCAACGGTGCATACCGCGGAGAGCGCGGTGCCATATCGCTACGTGCGGATATGGAAAATGCAAGATGACTACCAGTGGCACATTCAGATTGAGATGCTTTTCGAGCGTTGACCGCTGTGCCAAGCAAGAACACAATCAAGCCACCGAAATGAAAAATTGGCGGCTTTTTTTGTTTTTGTTGACCGAAAATCCTTACCCTATACGGGGTGGTATCGATCAAGTTAGTACGTAATGGATTCAGATAGAAAGATATGTGGCTGTTGCCAGTCCAATTCTGGAACACTAGGATGAGACACACGGCACGCGTGCGTCATGAGGGGGTGTCCGATTAGCGTATATGTTTTAAAAGAAGTTCTTCTCATCGATCATAAATGAGACCCAACCGACTGTCGCGTCAGTGGAAAAGGTGGTATTCCTTATTCGTCCTTGACACGATGACTCTGCCCGACATAATATAGAAAACTGTCTGAAGGGCGCTCATTGTTTCGAACGACTTTCAGACAGCTTGGCTTTTCGGTTATGGAAGTATGCTGCTATACGTATAGGTCAAACCGCAATATCCGTGTCCATCACGAAATCCTCGTCGCGCAGGTGCACGATTTCGGTAGCCTTTTCATAGTTGGTGGATTTTTTCGAGAAAAAGTCGTGTTGTGTGGTCTCGACGTTTAGTCCGTTGAGTACGATGGGGTTCACGTTTTTCACTTCATACTTGGCCGGGAATCCAAGATTCATCAGCGCTTTGTTGGCGTTATACCGCACGTATTCTTTTACCTCAGCTGTAAGGCCTACCTCCGTGTACACATCTTCGGTGTATTTCAGTTCGTTTTCGTACAGTTCTTCGAGCAGGGTGTACATTTTCTCTTTGGTTTGCTCGGGGTTGGGCAATGTGCGGTAAACATCCTGTGCCAGCAGACCCACGAATATCCCGTGGATGGACTCGTCCGCAACGATTTTCTTGATGATGTCCGCGCTGGCCACCATATGGCCTTGTCCGCATAGCCACAGCGGGATGAAAAAGCCGCTGTAGAACAGGAATGACTCGAGGAACACAGACGCGACCATCCCCATAAACAGGTCTTCTTTGCTAATGTCTCTCGACTCCAGTTTGCGGTAGTACTTGTCGATCATGGCCGCTTTAAACTGGAGGTATTTATTGCTTTGCACCCAATCGAATACGTCTTCGATGTCTTGGGAAGTCGCTACGGTCGTAAAGATTGTCGAGTATGACTTAGCATGGATCGCTTCCATCATACACATGTATGATAATACCGCCTTGTTCTGTAGGGAATCAACGTGGTCGATGATCATCGGCATGCCCGTATGGCTCTGCAGGGTGTCAAGCAGGGTTAGCCCGCCCAGCGCTTTTTTGTAGCATTGGCGCATCTCTGGCGACAGGGATTTCCAGCTGTCAATATCCTTGGACGGGATGTATTCAGTGTCAATCCAAAACTGCTTGATGTTTTGCTCCCAAAACATCAGGGCGTAATCATTGTCTGGCACGTTCCAGTTGACTGCTTTGTATTTCTTGTCTGCATTCATGGTCGTATTCATCATTCGTGTGGGTTTTAGACAGGAGATACGGAGCCGTTAAACCCCGTATCTCTTGGTGTTCTTAATCAGGATGCGTACTGGCTGGACTAGGCCGAGCAGGATACGCACTCTTCTATCGTCGATTTGCGCGTCCGCGTGTAGTACAGGGATTTGAGTCCCATTTTGTGCGCATAGATATAGTATTTGGCCAAATCGCGCGTCGTGTCTTTCGAGTTGGTATGCAGGATTGTCGACACACCTTGGTCAATGTGGCGCTGCACCACGGATATCAAGCGCAATACCTTCATTTGGTCCATGTCGTACGCAGACTTAAAGTAGAAGTAGTTGTCGTTCGTCAGGTACGGCATGGGGTAGTACGTCGTGCTGTCACCGTATTCGCGCACCTCGATGATGTCTACGATCGGCATGACGGACGCCGTGGCGTTCATGATGTAGGACGTAGACTGGTTCGGCGCAATGGCCATGCGGTAAGCGTGGTAAATGCCGTGTTCCGCCACTTGGGCTTTCAATTCGGCCCAATCTTCCTTGGTAGGGATGGCGATACCCGCAAACATCTCACTCACTTTAATGGTCGTCGGATGGTACTCTTTGGTCACGTACATGTCGAAGTATGTTCCGTCCGCGTAAGCTGATTTTTCGAAGCCTTTGAAGGTCGTGCCCCGCTCGCGTGCAATTTCCATTGACGCTTGCAGCGAATAGAAGTTCATCATCATGAAGAAGACGTTGGCAAAATCCAGTGCTTCTTCGGATTCGTACATGATGAAGTTTTTGGCGAGGTATCCATGCAGGTTCATGGCGCCCAAGCCTACGCTGTGCAATTCGCGGTTGGCTTTCTGGATGGAAGGCACCATCGCAATGTCGGTGACGTCAGACACCACCGTCAGCGATCGCATCGCCATTTTTATGGCTTCTTTCACCCGCTTGTTATCCATCACCGTAGCGATGTTCAGCGAGCCCAAGTTGCAGGATATGCCATACCGGATCGTGTCTTCCTTGCCGTAGATGTTGATGTCAGAAACTTCTGATATCTGCATGATCTCGGTGCACAGATTCGAGAACTTGACTTGGCCGAGGCCGTTCAGCGCGTGCTGGCGGTTGGCGTTTTCCTTGAAGAAGATGTACGGATAACCACTTTCTTTCTGCGTTTGCGCTATTTTGACCAGCATGTGGCGTGCGTTGATTTTACGCTTCTTGATCCGCGGGTTGGAGATCAGCTCGTCATACATCTCGTCCATGTCAAGCTCGTCGAGGTACTTGCCATATTCCTGCATGACGGTATGCGGGTGGATGAGGTAGCAGGGCTCGTCGTTAGCGGCGAGTTCCATGAACTTGTCCGGGATGACAATACCGATCGAAAGGGACTTGATCCTTACTTTCTCATCCACGTTGATTTTCTTGCAATCGAGGAATTCCTCGATATCCGCGTGGAAAATATTGAGGTACACGGCACCTGCGCCAGGGCGTTGTCCCAACTGGTTGGCATAGGAAAACGTGTCTTCAAGGATTTTCATGATGGGCAGTACGCCTCCGGCGCGGCCTTCAACGCCTTTGATCGCTTCGCCACGTGCCCGGATTTTCGAGATGTTAAACGACACACCGCCACCGATTGACGAGAGTTTCATGGCCGAGTCTACCGCATAGCCGATACCATTGAGGTTGTCGCCAATTTCGTCCAGGAAGCAAGATACAAGCTCGCCCGACCGTTTTTTGCCCGCGTTGAGGAACGTAGGGGTAGCCGGCTGATACTCTTGGTTAATCAGGATTTCGGCATATTGCAGGGCATGCTCCACGCCGTCATTGCGTCCCAGGAATAGTGCCACCGCCATCACGCGGTCTTCATAACGCTCCAAGAACTTTTCGCCACTATCGTCGCGCAGGGCGTAGCTCTGGAAAAACTTGAACGCGCTCATGAACGATTGGAACCGGAATTTTTTACCCATCACGAAGTCGTACACCTGTTCGATCTCCTCGAAGGTATACCATTCGTAGAAGTTGACGTAGTAGTCGTTTTCGGTCAAATAATCCATTTTTTCCTTCAACGTATAGAAGAATACCGTGTTCTTGTTGACGTAGTTAAGGAAATACGAGCGAACAGCCTCCTTGTCTTTGTGCAGGCTGTACTCGTCATCATGTTTGATCATGATCTCGTTATTGAGCAAAATCCAGTTCTTTGCTACCTCGTTTGTTATCATAATGCTTGTTACTAATAGTGTCTATAAAATGCTTGACGTCGTCGGGCGTTCCCGACAGTTCAAATTTTATGGCTGCCGGTATGCCATATTGGGTATTGATTTTATCCATTGCTACGCCGTAGTTCCTGCCCCAGTTGCGGTTTCCGCTCGATGATACGGACTCGATATAAGGGCTGGCCTCTTGCAGGAAGCGGTCGGTAGTTTCCGGCACTTCGCCAAACCGCGTGGTGAACGTCACTAGGTGGCCTCGTTCGCCGATTGGCATGTCGGGATGGATCTTGATCGCTTCCCAGCCCGTTGCTGCCACTACTTCATTGATAAAACGCTCCGTGTTGCCCGTTTTGCTGTCGTAATAAATCCGCTCCATATCCTTTTCACGCTAAAACGGTCAGTTACTGGGCTGCGATCGCAGAAAGTTCTTCCGGTTTAAATCCGATGATGCGTTGTTTTTCCTGCTCCTGCTCAATCACGATGACGGTAGGAACGGTACGTACTTTGTATTGGATAGCTAGCTCGGGTTTGTCAAATGGATTGACCGTTTCGTAACTGATTCCCCGCTGATCCAAAAATTCGGATACCTGATTGCAAGGTGCACAATCGTTTTTTTCGAATTTTATCACTCTTGTCATGTCTTAAAAAATTAATGTTTACGAAATGGGTGTTGCTAACTAAAAAAAGCCGACGTGAAGCCGGACGGCGTATCGGGAATTTTTATGGCTCCCTTGATGCTCCAACAAATATCATTGATTTATCTTCAGAAGCCTAACATTTGTTATCAACAGATGTTAACTTTTCAACAAATCACCAGGTTAATGCGATGTTGGTTTGTGTTAATTTATTGCTTGTCAGCTATTTACCTATATTGTCAGCCGATTATCACAACCCCGTGGACCGAGGGGTATGTATTTTTTCCGGTGTTTTTGGTGGCCCAATTTCCCGGTTATTTTGCGTACGGTTTACTACGCGGGGTGAATATACGAAGCGCCTCCGGATTCGCAAAACGCCCGGGTATTTTTTGATATTCTGCGGCCGTCATTGGGGTTAATTGAAGGAAAAAACTAGCTTTGTGACGCGTGCCCTTGCACAGCCAACTGAAAGTACCCTATTCCACAATTCAACTATGGCATCCATGCGCAAAGTTTCCATCATCACGGTCAACTATAAGCAAGCCGCGCTGACTTGCGATTTTTTGCGTTCCGTGGCCCGATATGCCCACGGGGACGATGTGGAGGTGCTGGTCGTCGACAACGGGAGCGTTGCGGACCAAGAGGCTCATTTCCAGCGGGTATATCCCGGTTTGAAATACATTCGGTCCGAACGAAATCTCGGGTTCGCGGGAGCTAACAACGTCGGCATCGAACAGGCGACTGGCGATTATCTGCTGTTTCTCAACAACGACACCGAAATTACCGAAGGCTACGTGGGCGCCATGCGGGAGGAAATGGATGCACATCCCGAAATTGGACTGCTCTCCTCCTTGATTCTTTATTTTGAGGACAAAACCCGGATTCAGTACGCGGGCTACACGCCTATGAACTATTACACCGCACGCAACCGCGGAATTGGGGTGATGGACCGCGACCAAGGACAGTATGACCAAACGACTACCGCGACAGGCTACGGCCACGGTGCGGCGATGATGTGCCGGCGGGCCGATTTAGCGCGCGTGGGGCTCATGCCGGTCCACTACTTTTTGTATTATGAAGAGCTGGATTGGTGCGAGCAGTTCAGGCGGGCGGGCCTGCAGTGCGGTTTTACAGGCAAAGCCAAAATCTACCACAAGGAATCGATGAGCGTGGGCAAGGAAAGTCCGCTGAAAGCCTACTTCATGGCACGAAACCGCTGGCTGTTTATCCGCCGCAACGCCAGCCAGGGACAGGCACTGGTGTTCGCGTGCTACAACCTCTTTGTTGCCGCGCCGGCGTCTATCCTGCGAAGCTTATTGCGAAACCGGCTTGACCTCGTTCGGGCCACGATGCGCGGCACCTGGTGGAACTTGACGAATCCGCCCACGAGCACACGCCTCGGGGTGAAACTCAGCGACGGTTAAGGAGCGGCAAACCGGGTGGTCCGGCATACCGG
>CAYUIZ010000011.1:0-42554 GCA_964444885.1 uncultured Sphingobacteriaceae bacterium
AGTTGCCCGCGGCATTGCGCAAGGCATGCGACGCCTGCTCGACGGCATACCGGTCTTGGGCGATGATCGCTCCCGTCAAGGCGTAGATCGAAGTTTTATCAACCAGCTCGAGGGTCTCTTCCCATTTTTTATCGTCATATACGTACACGGTCAACACCGGGCCAAACAACTCTTCGACCATCGTGACGTAATCCGGCTTCTTGGCCAGAATCACTGTTGGATGGATGAAATAGCCTACGCTTTTATCGTACGTACCGCCGATGATGACTTCGGCATCCTTGTCCTTATGCGCGCGGTCGATGTAGCCTGCCAGCTTGTCGAACGACTTTTCGTCAATCACCGCGTTGACGAAGTTCGTAAAGTCCTCGGTACCGCCAATTTTGAACGATTCAATATCCCGTTTGATTTGCTTCTTGACGGTTGGCCAAAGCGATTTGGGGATATATACCCGCGAGGCCGCCGAACATTTCTGTCCTTGGTACTCAAAAGCACCCCGCACAATCGCCGTAGACAGCACATCCGCGTCAGCTGAGGGATGCGCGAGGATGAAATCCTTACCCCCGGTTTCGCCCACAATCCGTGGATAAGACCGATACTTGTGAATATTTTCGCCTATGGTTTTCCAAATATTTTGGAATACGCCCGTAGACCCCGTGAAGTGGATACCCGCGAAGTCAGGATGGTTAAAAATAACCTCCCCCGCTTGCGGACCGTCGACAAACACAAGGTTAATGACGCCCGGAGGAACGCCAGCCTCGTTAAATATCTCCATCAGCACCTGCGCGCTGTACACTTGCGTATTAGCCGGCTTCCAAACCACGACGTTGCCCATCATGGCCGCCGATGCAGGCAGGTTGCCCGCAATCGCCGTAAAGTTAAAGGGTGTTAGCGCAAATACAAATCCTTCCAGGGGGCGTTGCTCTACGCGGTTCCAGCTGCCCGGAGGCGACACAGGGGGCTGTTGCGCATAGATTTCAGACATGTAGCTCACATTGAAACGCAGGAAATCGACGATTTCGCAGGCCGCATCAATCTCCGCCTGGTACGCGTTCTTCGACTGGCCCAGCATGGTCGCAGCATTGAGCTTGTACCGGTACGGCCCCGCGATGAGATCCGCCGCCTTCAGGAAGATTGCTGCACGGTGTTCCCAGGCAAGCGCTTCCCAGTCGGCCTTTGCGGCCAGCGCGGCATCAATCGCGTCTTTAACATGCTTCTTCGTGCCTAAATGGAACGCACCGAGTACATGCTTATGGTCGTGGGGTGGATGCAATTTTACGGTCTTTTTGGTGCGCACTTCCTCACCTCCGATATACATGGGAATGTCCGCCTGAGTAGCGCGGGCGTCGCGCAGTGCCTGTTGCAACAGCTCGCGTTCTCGCGTGCCTGCCGCGTAGCTATAAATGGGCTCGTTCACCGGGGTGGGAACGCTGAAAAATCCTTTTAACATCGTGTTTTTTTTGGTTTCACTTCTTAGCAAAGGTACCAAAACCAACGAGGCTATCCAACTTTCCTAGTGGGAAAAACCACAACAAACGATTGCGGAAGCCACAGCGCCACGAGCGTTCAACAGCTCGCCAAAAACCATTCCTGAGCCTAGCCCTGGCTAGTCAAAAATGCGTAATCACGCACGACTCGTCGCAGAAATTCCAGGTCGTTCATCTGCGCAGGAGGCACGAGATTGCCTGCCTACCGGCCAGGCAGGCTTCGCTCCAACCCAGTTCCCCGCGCTCTTGCTCGCAACGATCCTTTTTAAAATTAGATGCGTTTGCCCTGCCCCAGGTACCGCGCTAGGGCTAGGCTGGCGAAAAGATTGCTTATCTTTGGATTTACCATCAGCCGTTACCGCCCATGAATTGGCTTATCCTATTTGAAATCGTTTATATCATCGTGATCGTCGGCACGTGCCTTCGTATTATCTACGACACGAGCAACCACACCAAGACGATCGCCTACCTCCTGCTGGTCATCTTCCTGCCAGTGCTGGGGATATTTTTCTATTTTTCGTTTGGTATCAACTACCGCAAGCGGCAGCTGTACAGCAAAAAGCTGGTGGATGACGAGGCAATGGGACGCCAGATCAGCCAAGCCATTCGCGACTACTCATTGCACACCTACCAAGTCAACGAAGCGCAGTTAGCCGAAAGCCGGAAAATCAGTTCCCTGCTGGTCCATGCCATAGAAAGTCCGCTGACCAGTGGCAACGCAGTCAAACTGCTCGTCAATGGCGAGCAAAAGTTCTCCGAACTCCTGGACGCGCTGCGGCAAGCCACGCATCATATCCATGTCGAATACTACATCTATGAGGGCGACAATATCGGCCAGCAAATCGCCGACGTACTTATCGCGAAAGCGCAAGAGGGGGTTATTGTCCGCTTCATCTACGATCATTTCGGCAGCCATGGCATCCATGGGAAGCTCGCGCGGCGGCTCCGGGCCAACGGTGTGCACGCCTACCCCTTCCACCGCATCACGTTTCTGGCCCTCGCTAACCGGCTCAACTACCGCAACCACCGCAAGATCGTCGTCATCGATGGGAAGGTAGGTTTCGTGGGTGGCATCAACGTGGCGGACAAGTACATCAACAAAGGCTTGGAAAACGAAACGTATTGGCGCGATACACATTTGCGGATCGAAGGACCGGGCGTGCGCCAATTGCAGTACACGTTTCTTTGCGACTGGAATTTCACGTCTAAGACGCCGTGGGAAGTGGATCGCGCGTATTTTCCCGATCATCAAGTCGTTGCCAATCCACACAATAAAATCGTGCAGATTGCCACCAGCGGCCCCGACTCCGTGCGCCCCAACATTTTGTACTCCATGATGCAGGCGATCCACCATGCGCAGGAGGAAATCCTGATCACGACACCTTATTATATCCCCGGCGAAGGCATTCAGGACGCACTGATTATCGCGGCGATGAGCGGTGTGCGCGTGCGACTGCTGGTGCCCAGCCGTTCCGACTCTTACTTCGTCAATCTGGCTTCGCAATCGTATTTTAAGGATTTGCTCAGCGCGGGGGTGGAAATATACCAGTACACGAAGGGATTCGTGCATGCCAAAACGATGGTCGTCGACCGCAAACTTGCCATCGTGGGCACGGCCAACATGGACCAGCGGAGCTTTGACCTCAACTTTGAAGTAAACGCCGTGGTCTACGACGCAGCCGTATCCGAACAGCTTGCCGCGCTGTTTGCTGAAGACACGCAACATGCAGCCCGCATCGACCCCGCCATCTGGAAACGCAAACGAGCCTACCGCAAGATACTTGAGAAAACGGTACGCTTGTTTTCACCCATGCTCTGAGTCGGCGCCACAAAAAAAGCCGGACACGCGTTAGCGTCCGGCCTGTATGCTTGCGTACACGCAGGTACGTTTAAACGGTCATGATGTCTTTTTCCTTTGCCTCGGCCAGTTTGTCCACGTTGACAATAAACTGATCCGTCAGCTTTTGTACTTCTCCTTCACCCACTTTGATTTCATCCTCTGAAGCGCCATCGTTCTTCAGCTTCTTGATGGATTCGTTGGCGTCCTTGCGGATATTGCGTACGGCCACGCGCCCACGCTCGGCTTCCTCCTTCACTTTCTTCACCAGGTCGCGGCGGCGTTCCTCCGTCAGCGGCGGGATATTCAGGCGGATAACGTTCCCATCATTTTGGGGCGTCAGGCCGATATTGGCGTCGACGATTGCCTTGTCGATAGCCGGCAACAGGTTCTTTTCCCAAGGCTGAACCACTAGCGTGCGCGCATCAGGCGTATTGATGTTGCCCACCTGTGCCAATGGCGTCATCGTACCGTAATAGTCGATCGCGATGCCGTCAAGCATAGACGGCAGGGCCTTGCCTGCGCGTATCTTGGTTAGCTCTGACTCCGTGTGCGACAAGGCTTTACGCATCTGCTCCTGTGCATCTTCTAATTCTAAGGCGATAAGTTCGTTCATGATTTACGATATTCGTTGCTCAATCGACAAATATAATTATTCTCGTACCAAAGTTCCAATAGGCTCGCCATTTGCCAACCGCATTAAGTTGCCCGGTTTGTTCATATCGAACACGATAATCGGCAACTTGTTTTCTTGGCAAAGGGTGAATGCGGTCATGTCCATGACATTGAGACCACGGTTGTAAACCTCTTGGAAGGTTATTTCATCAAAGCGCGTCGCGTTCGGATCTTTCAGCGGATCGGCAGAATAGATGCCGTCGACACGCGTGCCTTTCAGTACCACGTCGGCATTGATCTCGATGGCGCGTAGCGAAGCCGCCGTGTCGGTGGTGAAATACGGGTTGCCCGTGCCCGCTCCAAAGATCACAATACGCCCCTTCTCCAAGTGACGAACTGCCCTCCGGCGGATGAACGGCTCGCAGATCTGCTCCATTTTGATGGCGGTGAGCAAGCGGGTTTTCATGCCGACCTTCTCCAGCGCGTCTTGCAGGGCCATGCTATTGATCACCGTGGCCAGCATGCCCATATAGTCGGCTTGCACGCGGTCCATACCGGCTTTCTCGGCGCTTAAGCCACGATAAATGTTGCCACCACCGATGACGATAGCGATTTCAATGCCTGTAGCGTGCAACTCGCGCACGTCGTTAGCATACTGGTTCACCCGGTCTATGTCAATACCGTACTGCTGATCGCCCATCAGGGCCTCGCCACTAAGTTTCAGTAAAATCCGTTTGTATTTCATTAACATGAATAAATTGTGTCCACTAGCAACGCCGCGTGGATGCAGGCACAAAACGCGCTATCATTGCCGCGCCAAAGATAACAGAATTTTCCCAGCACGGGAGGTGAATGGGGTACAAAAATCGATATAGCGCCGCTTGCTGGCAGTTGGCTAATAACAATGAACGGAAATCAGCCCCACAGACCGTCACTTCGAGCGGAGCGCAGCGATGTGAGAAGCCTAACAGCCGTTAAGCCCGCCCGATGCCTTTAGATTTCTCTTCGTCCCCGAATCGAGTTCGGGACAGGCTACGCCTCCTCATCGAAATGACGGAGGACGGAAATCAGCCCCACACCATTACATACCGCCAAAGAACCTCGCCTCATAACGGCTAAACACTTCCATCACGCGGTTGTGCACGTCAAGCTGCTCATGGGCGTCGGCGGCTAGCGCAAAGCGGTTAAGCGCGATCATGGCGGCTTGGATATTCTGCGATTCGAGGTTGGGTTTGGTGTCAGCGATCGCGGCGTAGTACTTCAGTTGCTGCTCGAGATATGTAAGGTTTTTCGTCACTACCTCATTGGCTTTTTCGACCTCGCCCACCGCATACAGCTGTTCCACCACAAAGGCATAGCCGTACGAATCCAATACGCGGAACAACCGTTCAGGCATGTGGTCAAAAAGGTCAAGCAACAGCGCACGCGCTTCCTCAGTCTTGCCTTCGGCAATGAGTTGCTCGGCGGGAGACGCATAGACATTGTTGAGGATCAAACTGATCATCCGGTACGACTCAGGATCAAGATAGCGGGAGTTTTTGATGTTGCCCCACTGGTATTTGTTGAGTGCCTGATGGTGCACGGCCTCCCCGTTTACCATCTCGCGTTGCATCGTTCTCAAGCTGTCGGGCAGGGCCACCGGCATCACGCGCAGGGCAAAGCCCTCAGACACGAGGTAATTGTCTAAACCCATGTAATGCGTGCTCGGCACCGTAGTCGCAAAATAGATCGGACGCTCCCAGTTGTTGTTAGCCAGTACGTCCATGATGGACAGCTCAGAGCGCGTCACATAGTTTTGGGGGTAGGTCCAGCGCATGGTATCCACGATGTAATCGTGCCATTTTTCGGGTACGACGTTGTGCTTGATCACGTCCTCGCGGTTGACTTGCAATTGCAGGTTTTTGGTAGGCAGGAAATTTTCCGGCTGATTGCTCTGCATTTGCATTTGCCGCTTGTCGCGGGGATCGTCTGAAAGCATGACGGCCACTATACGGTCGAGATCGATGTGTCCGGGCAGGCCAGCATCTTGGTAATAAATAACGTTTCGCACGCCTTTCACGTATTTCTCGTCGGCGATATCGATGGGCAAGCCATCCGCATCGTTCACTTTCTCCTTCACTTGGCGGACGTACCAGTCCGCGCTAAGCAAACTCAAGTTGACCACCCGCACGTCCGGCCGGAAATTTTCGACTTCCTGCACATACCACAGCGGATAGGTATCGTTGTCTCCGTAGGTAAACAGAATCGCGTTTGGCGCGCAGGACTCCAGGTAGTTGCGGGCAATGTCGCGCGCCAGGAACTTCTCGGAGCGGTCGTGGTCGTCCCAGCCGTCATTGGCCATGATAACCGGACCGGCTAGCAACCCGATTGTTGTGGCGGCAACACCCGCCGTCCGGGCGTTGAGTTTTTTCGCAAACCACTCCGTCACCATCGGTACGGAAAGGCCAATCCATATGGCAAAGGCATAGAAGGAACCCGCGTACGCGTAATCCCGTTCACGGGGCTGCAGAGGATTCTGATTCAGGTAAAGCACGATCGCTAGTCCCGTAAAGAAAAACAGCAAGCCCACCACGCTGGCATCGCGCTGGTTGCGCGAGAAATGCCATACGGCGCCGAGGAGGCCAAGTATCAAAGGCAGGAAATAATATTTGTTGTTTGACGGGTTCGTTTTCAACGCGTCGGGCAGGGCATCCTGCCCGCCAAGGCGTATTTGGTCAATGAATTTGATGCCGCTAATCCAGTTGCCGGTCGTGAAATCGCCGTGGCCCTGCTCATCGTTCTGGCGGCCCGCAAAATTCCACAGGAAGTAGCGTCCGTACATGTGCCCTACCTGATAGGTGAAAAAGAAGCGCAGATTGTCCGCGAAGGTCGGACGTTCGTTTTCGCCCAAGTTGAGGTAGTCCCGATAATACCCTTCGTGGTCGCTGCTGTAAATCCGCGGGAAGATGGTTTCCCGGTCGTATTCATAGCTGAAGTTCTGTCCGGACACCTCGTAGCGCGTTTCACCTTTGCGGTATTGGTTTGATCCGAATTTAATATCCACGGGCCGCGAATCGAAGTACGGGCCTTTGAATTTGGGTTCGTTGCCGTATTGCTCACGGTTCAGGTAGCTCAGGAAGGCGAACACTTCATCCGGATCGCTGTTATTCAGCGTCGGATTAGCATGCGACCGAATCAGGATCATCGCAAAGGAGCTATAACCGAAAATAATGAACGCCGCTGAAAGGAAAATAATATTCAGCAAGGGCTTAACCTGCTGAATCGAGTACCAAATCCCG
Source organism: uncultured Sphingobacteriaceae bacterium (assembly GCA_964444885.1). Taxonomy (GTDB): domain Bacteria; phylum Bacteroidota; class Bacteroidia; order Sphingobacteriales; family Sphingobacteriaceae; genus CAYRGQ01. The sequence continues at coordinate 7,215 of CAYUIZ010000011.1, forward strand.
TAGATAATACCGCCGGCAACCAGCAACGCGAATACGATGACACCCGAGCCAAAACCCAAGCCCAGCGTATTGACGAAGAACAAATCGAAATAGGCCGCACCCTTAATCAGGTACTGAATAATACCCCACAGCACGACAGCCACCACCACGCAACCGATGAGCAATGCTTTGACAGCTCCACTAGTCGTCACATTGGATGAGCGCTTGAAATATACGACTAAGGCCATGGCCGGAATCGCCAGCAAGTTGAGCAAGTGGACACCGATCGAGAGACCCATGATATAGGCAATGAAAATCAACCACCTATCCGCCCCAGGCTCATCTGCATGGCTTTCCCACTTCATGATCGCCCAGAAAACGACGGCCGTACAGAGGGATGACATGGCGTAGACCTCGGACTCGACGGCGGAAAACCAAAACGTATCCGAAAAGGTGTACGCTAAGGCGCCGACGGCTCCGGCCCCAATGATCTGCACCAGTTTCGTATTATCCAGCTCGGCACCACGCGCCACAAGGGTCTTGCGCACCAAAGCCGTAATCGTCCAAAACAAGAAAAGAATGGTTAACCCGCTGGATACGGCCGAACCGAAGTTCATCCAGAACGCCAGGCGCATCTCGTCGCCAAAGGCGAGGTTGGAGAATACGTTTTGCAACATCAGGAACAAGGGTGCACCGGGCTGGTGGACGATCTGCATCTTGTAGGCAGACGCGATAAACTCGCCCGTATCCCAAAAGCTGGTCGTACGCTCCATGGTCATCACATACACCAGTGTGGCAATGATTCCGCATGCCCATCCCGCAATGTTGTTTATCTTGTTGTAGTTCATAAATGTTCGGACCTTTCGTGTCGGCAATATGAAAAATTTAGCTGTGTTTCGTTGTCATATGCAACCGGCCTTCCCACGAGTGGATACGCCGGCGGTTGTTCGCTTCCGCAAAATCGCCTCGAAAATAAGGAATACTACCGTATCGTGGGCAGGATATTTGGATTTTTAACATAAATAGGCGCTAAACCGGTGTGCAGCCCCCCGCCTCGACCCTGCCCAACGAGCTCCTGAGCATAGCAAACATCGATACAACCTCATGACATACATAGCATTACCTCAAAATGTAAAAATTTTTTGCAACAATTAAAGTATCAGCCTATATTTGCATTCCCGTTGCAAGGGGCTTTCGTCACGAAAACTGCCCGATAGTATAATGGTAGTACGACAGATTTTGGTTCTGTTTGTCTAGGTTCGAATCCTGGTCGGGCAACAAAAAAATACACGGATTGTCATTTGGCAATCCGTTATTTTTTAATGTATCTTTAATCCATTGTTCACGCCACGCGTGATGCCGACGAACTAATCTCCATCGACTAATACATTAAACAAAACACAATGCCCCTTTCATTCAATCCGGTCAAACTTTTTGCTGGTTCGGGTTCTATAGGCCTAGCCGAAAAAATCGCCAAATCGTATGGGAAGGCTCTCGGCGAGATGACCATTTCGCGCTTCAGTGACGGCGAAATACAGCCTTCTTACAATGAGTCAGTCCGCGGTTGCGACGTTTACCTCATCCAGTCCACCTATCAGCCCAACGACCATTTGTTTGAACTTTTGCTGATGATCGACGCCGCCAAGCGTGCCTCTGCCCATTATATCATCGCCGTGGTACCCTACTTCGGTTTCGCCCGTCAAGACCGCAAGGACAAGCCCCGGGTGGCCATCGGCGCCAAGCTGATCGCCAACTTGTTGACGGCTGCCGGCGCGCATCGCATTATGACCATGGACCTGCACGCAGCGCAAATACAAGGTTTTTTCGATATTCCGGTCGACCACTTGGACGCTTCCGTGATTTTCGTTCCCCATATCAAGTCGTTGAACCTACCCAACCTGACGATCGCATCGCCGGACATGGGCGGCTCGTACCGGGCCCGTACGTTCGCGAAGTACTTCAACGCCGAAGTGGTGATCTGCGACAAACGGCGCAAACGCGCCAACGAGATCGAATCGATGTCCATCATCGGCAACGTAGAAGGACAAGACATCGTGCTGATCGACGACATCTGCGACACGGCGGGCACGCTGAGCAAAGCGGCATCGCTGATCATGGAAAACGGCGCGGCAAGTGTCCGGGCGGTGTGTACGCATCCCGTGCTGAGCGGTAAGGCAATCGAAACGATCGAAAACTCTGCACTCACCGAGCTTATCATCACCGATTCCATCCCGCTGAAACGCGAAAGTAAGAAAATCAAGGTACTTTCCACCGCACCGCTATTTGCTAACGCGATCAAAAACGTTAACGAACATGGCTCCATCAGCGCATTATTTGACACGGATCGCGTGCAATAAGTTGCGCAAAATCCAATTCCACGTTGTCTGTTTAGGATTATTCGTCGCGGTGTCTTTTTCATCGACATACGCGCAGTTGTCTCCACAAAAACCGAATCAAATCGTGGCGCATCTGGCTGTCGGCGGCAATTCCCACCTTCGCTTGGCTAAGGTGGAGGGTCGGTCCACGCCCACCGGCAAAACATCCGTCATGGCAGGCGGCGCATACCAGCGTCAATTGACCCAACATGTTTACGTAAGCGGTGGTCTGACTTACTCGCGCCATACGTATACCGCACGCACCGGAATGGCTACCGGCGCCCCCTCTACCCAGATCAACGCGCAAGTCGAACTGATTTCGATCCCTTTGCTAGCACGGTTCGATCTGGGGAAATTCATGTTTGTCAACGCCGGGCCATCCGTGGATTTCGAGGTTAACCGGATCGAAAACGCACGTCATTCACGCCAGAGTGGCATTGGCGCGTCTGTCGGTATCGGAGCTCAATACCAAGTTACGAACGTGTCCCTGTGGGCCAATCCCTTCCTCAAACATCATGCAATCATCCCCTTCAGTGGCCAGCGACATCCCGCTAAGCTGAACGTTGCCGGGTTAGCTGTCGGCGTGGATTATCGATTCTAAATAACCTGGTATAGCAGGCCGAGCTCCTATCTTCTGGTAGAAACACGCCCCTCAAAACATTAACCTGGGACTCCGTTTTTGACCTAAGTTCCGTTTATAAAATGGCTATTCGCTCGCCACATCGGCCCCCGGGGATGAAACCCGGGACTAGAACTAAATAAATCCCCGAAATATTAACCGACAAAGGCCGAACAATCACTTTTATTGTTTACCTTTGCACGCTCAAAATTAATCTAATTTGTACAAAATGAAATCAATTGCTATTAGCGGTTCTCTCCGCGAGAACGTAGGGAAAAGAGACGCGAAAGAGCTGCGCTACGAGGGAAAAATCCCTGCAGTACTCTACGGTGGTGAAAAACAACACCACTTTGCCGTGTCCGCAGCTGATTTGAAGCCAGTCCTGTACACACCGGACGTTCATTTCATCGACCTGGATCTAGATGGTGCTAAGTTTCAAGCCATCGTTCAGGAAACACAGTTTCACCCATTGACCGACCAAATCCGTCACATCGACTTTTTGGAACTTTCTGACAAGAAAGAAGTGGCGATCAACATTCCGGTGAAATTGACAGGTACGTCGCCGGGTGTCCGGTCGGGTGGTAAACTGGTGCAAAAACTGCGCAACCTGCGCGTCAAGGCGTTGCCTACTAACTTGCCGCAATACATCGAAGTTAGCCTGAGTGCGCTGAACGTTGGCAACTCGGTACGCGTTTCGGAAATCCAACTCGAAAACGCGAAAATACTGAACAACGCAGACGACACCATCGTTTCGGTAGTCATGTCACGGGCATTGCGCCAAGCAGAGCAAGAAGCCAAGGCAGAAAAGAAATCCACCTAATCTACTGCACAGTAAACAAACGAGCACCCACCCCCATCCGGGTGGGTGTTTTTTTATTAGGGCATTTTGATATTTTTGCCCTTTGTCAACACAAACTAATGGCATGAAACATCTCATCGTAGGACTGGGTAATATCGGTGCGGAATATGCCGATACACGGCACAACATCGGGTTTATGATAGCAGACGAGATGGCCAAGCAGGCTGGCGCCTCTTTCTCTACGCTCCGCCACGCCTACTACGCCGAATACAAGCACCGCGGCAGCAATGTCCACCTCATCAAGCCGACCACCTACATGAACCTAAGCGGCAAAGCCGTCAATTTCTGGATGCATGAACTGAAAATACCCCTCGAGCGGGTGCTGGTCATTGTCGATGACCTGGCCATCCCTTTCGGCAAGGTCAAGCTGCGCCCCAAAGGGAGCTCGGCAGGCCATAACGGATTGCGAAGTATCGAAGCGTTGTGCGGCGGCCAAAACTATCCCAGGCTCCGGTTTGGGGTTGGTGACAATTTCCCGAAAGGCAGGCAGGTTGATTATGTCCTGAGTGGCTTTGACAATGACGAATTGGTGGAGTTGCCCCCACTCATTGAGCGCTCCGTGCAGATGGCGCACAGCTTCGTCCATATTGGCATCGAACTGACCATGACGCAGTTTAACAAGTAGCTGGTTAAATCAACCGGTCCTTGACTACCCAGGTCCCGGCGATTTTGTCATGCAAGCACTGTTGCTTCCGATCAAAAAACCCGCTTAGAAACCCAATCCCCAAGGTGGCAACACCCACTAGTTTCGCCAGGTTGCGGGCAAACGCCACGCCGTAGCCGATGGGGCTACCTGTGGTTGTCGTTACCTTCACCCCCACAAGCAGTTTTCCGATGGTGGCCTGCCGCTTCGACCCTTCGAATCCTACGCTAAAGGCAAACTTAATTACCGGGATGATCGCCAGCCCCATCAGTAGCATGGCAATGCGTTCTTCCGTGGCGGGCGTACCTGCCACGTATAGCAAAGCAATCATCGCATATACACTCAGGGCGACGAAATAGTCGATGCCCAAGGCGAGTAGGCGCACGTCAAGCGTAGCGAAGTACTGGGGCAAGGTGGCCTGATGGCTGATCTGCAGCGCCTGGCTCAACGCCGCGAACTCACGCACCTCCTTATAATCTTTCTCTCCTTCGGGCTTGATGAAGTCAGTAGGTTTCAACTTCCGGGCCTGAATCTCTTGAAACGTAAATGGCCCGGCAGGCTTTCCGTCGACCACGACATAATAGTGTAAGTCCTGCAAGTCCATCCGCTTGATCTAATACCGTTTCACTTCAAACGAACTCAATCCGCCGCTGAGCTGAATCATATATTTTGTTTCCGCACCCGCATAGTTTGGCGTCGTGTACGAGCCATCGGGCAGTTTGGTGAACCCGCGGAAGTCGCGGGACGACAGGCCAGACTGACTGACGATCCGGCATGCTGCCGACTCGGGAATCGCGATCTCCACGCTTGACACGCCCCCGGTGACGATCACCTGCGACGACTCCAGTGGCGCACCCAATTTCACCTCAACCGAGGAGGCACCGCCTTTGATCCGCAACTCGTCAACTTTGAAGTCTGAAAGGTCGAAATCTGCCACGCCGGCCCCGAAATCAAGCTGGATATTCCAAACCGGATTCGGATTTAACCGCATTTTCGCTGTATTTTCCTGCTGGCCAAGGGTCACACCTTGGCCCTCATTGCCTTCCATCACAAAACTGATGCTTGCTGCCGGCGGCTTCGAATCCAAACTTTCTATCAAGTTTACCGTGTGGACGCCCACCGAGCTTTTTGTCTCGGCTTCAAATAATTTATCGGTGGTACCGTCAATCTCGTATTCGATCGCTCCACCTTTGATCCTTAGATGAGCCTCGACAATATTCGGATTGTAATCAAATGCAAACCGTTCTTCAGATACGCGTGTTCGGTCCCGGCGATCAGCACGCCTCGATTCGGTTGATTCGGTCCGGCCTCGTTTGCTAAAACTCCACCAATTGCCGCTCGACGGAACTGTGCCCTTGTAGGCCAGAAAAGCCAGTGCAGCCAATGTGACTACAATAGAAATCGCATTGCCAGCGCCCCGGCGGGGCACCAGGAGATTGACACCGATGATGATCAGGATAACGGGCCACATATTGATGACCGATCGCCAGTAGAAGTCAATATAGCCTAAGTTGTTCAGCAAAATAACTATCCCCACCACCAGCAGGATCAGCCCCGAACTCATTTTTTCTTTGTCCATAGCGATTAGTTTTTAGGTGTATTATCCTCAGGCGTCACGTCTTCAGGGGTCTCGCTTGCATGATCGGATTCCTCGGTTACGGGCGCTTGCGGGCGGGGCACCGGCTGTGGCTCGGCGCCGCGGCTTGGGAACGCGGTTGCAATGTTTGCTAATCCGATAACAATCAGTATTACCGGCCAATATTTGGCCAAATCACTCCAATGGAACAAATCAAGTTGCAAAAGCAGAAAGAATACGCCGATTCCCAACAGGATAATCCCAGCAATAGTTTTGTCTTTATTTGATTTGCGTTTAACAGGGGTTGGACGCGGGGGTGGCGGACTATAAGCGCTGAACGCGCCAGCGCCACTTTCGTCGCCGACATCTGCTGAAGCAGACACTGGATCATTGACCCGATAGTCTACCTTGAAGGGGTCTAGCGAATGTGCTAAGCTCTTCACTGGCAATACGACCCATAAAACGATGTACACCACCGGACCGGCAAAACCGATTCCCCACCCCGCAAAAAATATGGTGAGTATAAAACCGACGCGAATCCAGGTTTTGTCTACGGCAAAATACTCGGCCAAACCTGCACAAACGCCCGCCACCGCTCCTTCGTGTGGTATTCGTTGCAATTTTTTGTTTGTTTCCATCGCTTTACATGAATGTTAGATGTTACCCTGCCGCGGTGCTACGATGACCTCGTCGATACTCGCCCCTTCGCTTACATCAAGGGCCAGCCGCACAGCACCCGCCACATCGCTCGGCATGACGAAACGGCTATCCGGCAAGGACGTGCCTGACCACGAAGCCGTCTTGGTCGAACCGGGAACAACCTCCGTCACCCGTATGCCGTGCGCCCTCAGCTCCTCCCGCAACACACGAGTTAGACTGCGTAGCGCAGCTTTTGTTACGCTGTACGTGCCCGCCGATACGACGGGTGTTTTCGCGGCTACGGAGGTAATATTCACGATATGGCCCTCCCCCTTCCTGATCATTTCCAACGCCATGCCGCGTGCCAGCCGATGAGGTGTCACGTAGTTGGCCTGCCATTGCTGAGCGAAGTCCGTTTCCGTTTCCTCCAGCACAGACACGGGATGGAAAATACCGAGGTTATTAATCAATACGCTGACATCGCGCTGACTGGCCCAACGGAGAAGCGCCACACATCCGGCCTCCGTCGCTAGGTCGCAGGCATGGCTTTCCGCGCGGGTTTCTGGATGCTGGATCCGGAGGGCGTCTTCCAGTTCATGAAGATCCTCCTGACTGCGCGCGGCCAGCAACACATCGTATCCAGCCCGCGCCAGTTCGAACGCGATGGCCCTGCCTATCCCCTTGGTGGCGCCGGTCACTAAGGCGGTCCTTTTCTGTTGTACTCCCATGATCACAAAATTGTTTTAAAACCAAAATTACCCATTATTTGCGGAGAGGCGCAAAAACAAAGTGGCGCGTTTCGCGTTTTGGAGAAAGACAAAACCCGCTACGGCCGCAGCGCTGCCGTAGCAGTCACCACGCCAGCTTTTTCGGCGAAAAGTGTATCTTTATCCGGTTAATCGAACGAACATTTATGTTTTTTACCTACTTTGGCCAATACCTGCTGCTCCTCAAGTCTGTTTTTAAACGGCCGGAGAAATGGAAAATATACTTCAAGGAAATCATCCATGAGATGAACGAGATCGGTGTCGGGTCGCTAGGCCTGATCATGATTATCTCAACATTCATCGGGGCGGTTATGACGATGCAAATAGCCTTTCAGCTGGTTTCAGACTTGATTCCGACCTCCGTTATCGGGCAGATCAACCGCGACTCCAACATTCTGGAACTCGGCCCTACGATATCCGCCCTCGTCTTAATGGGCAAAGTGGGATCGTCCATTTCGTCACAAATCGGATCCATGCGGGTGACCGAGCAGATTGATGCCTTGGAAATCATGGGTATCAACGCGCCCGGCTACCTGATTCTCCCCAAAATCCTTGCGGGAATTACGATGATACCGGCATTGGTTGTGGTGGCTATTACCTGCGCCATCGCCGGCGGTCTGGCTGGGGGCGCACTTTCTGGCGCAGTGACGCCGGCCGACTATATTCAGGGAATTACGGACGGTTTCAACGGTTTTACGGTAACGGTAGCGATGGTCAAGGCTTTCGTGTTCGGATTTATCATCACATCTGTCCCCGCTTATAAAGGCTTCTACGTGCGCGGCGGTGCGCTGGAAGTAGGACAAGCCAGTACGCAGTCCGTGGTTATTGGCTGTATCAGCATCCTGGCTGCCGACTACGTGATCACTGCACTTATGCTCTAACTTACGCCATCCACATGATATCAATCGAGAACATTCATAAATCCTTTGGTTCCAACCACGTACTGCGCGGCATTGATGCCCAATTCGAACCGGGCAAGATCAGCTTAATCATCGGCGGATCGGGATCCGGCAAAAGTACGCTTCTGAAGTGCATGGTGGGCTTGCACCGGCCAGAGACGGGAACGGTTATCTACGATGGACAGGATTTCACCCGGCTGAGCTTTGAAGACCGCATCCCCGTGCGCAAGGAAATCGGCATGCTCTTCCAAAACTCCGCTTTGTTCGACTCGATGACCGTGGAACAGAACATTATGTTTCCGCTGGAAATGTTCTCCGACATGAGCCAGGCCGAGAAGCTGGAACGCGCAAACTATTGCCTCGAGCGCGTCAACCTTCCCGGAACGAATAAACTTTACCCCGCCGAACTGTCCGGAGGAATGAAAAAAAGGGTGGGTATAGCGCGAGCCATCAGCATGAGCCCCAAGTACCTGTTTTGTGATGAACCCAACTCGGGACTCGACCCCGAGACAGCCATCCTAATCGACGAACTGATTCAGGAGCTGACCAAAGAATACAATTGCACCACGGTGGTGGTGACCCACGACATGAACTCGGTAATGGGTATCGGCGAATACATTTTATTCCTGTACCAAGGCCAGAAATGGTGGGAAGGATCCAATAAGGACATTGCGCATTCGGATGTGAAAGAGCTTAACAACTTCGTTTTTGCCAGCCCGTTTATGCAGGCCGCCAAGAGCAACTTTTAACCGCGGCGCAGCGTATCCGCAAGGTTCCCGATGGTAGGGAAATCGCTTTTGAAACGTCTCTATCCCCCCGGATAGGTGTCCTATTGCCAGATTTCAACCCGGAGGCTAGCAATGGAAAACCACTGGTTTTGGCGAAAGAATAGCCATCTTATCCGGGAACTTAGGTTAAAATGCGATTCTGCACCCGAAAAGGCGGTAGCCCATTTTTACGAACGATATCCGTACCTTTGGCGCAAAAACTACCCGACTTTGGCTTCAAGCAACATACAACTCCTCACGCCGCTGCACTGGAACGATTACGAGCTGATCGACTGTGGCGACTTCGAGAAACTCGAACGTTTTGGCAATACCGTGCTCATCCGCCCCGAACCACAAGCGGTCTGGCGGAAAGGCCTGTCCGAAAGCGAATGGACCCGGCGCGCAGACATCCAATTCAAAGGACGATCCGCCACCAGTGGCGATTGGCTTAAAAAAAACCAAAAAACGCCCGATCGCTGGCATATTTCGTACAAAAACAAGGACATTGCCATCACCTTCCGTCTCGGGCTGACCGCCTTCAAGCATGTCGGCATTTTTCCGGAACAAGCCGTCAACTGGGATTATATTTCCGACACGGTTGCAGCCTTTGCCACGCCTACACCCAAAGTACTGAACCTTTTTGCGTACACCGGCGGTGCGTCCTTGGCGGCCAAAGCTGCCGGAGCGGACATCACCCACGTAGACTCCATCAAACAGGTGGTGACCTGGGCCAATGAAAATCAGGAGCTATCCGGGCTTCGCGACATCCGCTGGGTGGTGGAAGACGCACTGAAGTTCGTCAAGCGCGAGCTTAAGCGGGGTAACCGCTACCACGGCATTATCCTGGACCCACCGGCCTACGGCCACGGGCCCAAAGGCGAAAAATGGAAGCTGGAGGACCACATCGACGAAATGATGCATGATGTCGTCCAATTACTGGATCCCGCCGAACATTTCCTGATCCTCAACACCTATTCGATGGGGTTCTCGTCCGTCATTGTCGAAAACCTCATCCGTTCGGCCATGCCGTCCGTACAAAATCTGGAAACAGGCGAGCTTTATCTGCAGGCCACGGCCGGGAGCAAACTGCCCCTCGGTGTATTCGGAAAATTCAGGAAAACAAAAGAGCCAATCAAACTGTAAACTTATTTTAGGACGGCACATCCTTCCGAGTAATCCGCCATAGGCGGATACGTGCTGACTTCGTTACACATGAAAGAACCGGAGCCTTACTCAAACACCACGGTCTTGTTGCCCGTGATGATGACACGGTCTTCGATGACGAGCGAAAGCGCTTTGCTTAACACGGATTTCTCCACTTCCTTGCCCGCGCGAACCATGTCTTTCACCGTATAGCTGTGGTTAACCGTGTGTATATCTTGTGCAATGATGGGGCCTTCGTCCAGATCCTCGGTAACGAAATGTGCTGTGGCCCCGATGAGCTTCACACCACGGGCATGGGCTTGGCGGTATGGGTTAGCCCCGACAAACGCGGGCAGAAACGAATGGTGGATATTAATCATGCGGCCTCGGTAACGACTCACAAATCCGGAAGAAAGTATCCGCATAAACTTGGCCAGAACGACGTAATCGGGTTCGTATGGTTCCACTGTTGCCAATAGTTCCTGTTCAAACTCGGCCTTGGTCTTCCCTTCGTGGCCCACGTAGTGGAACGGAATACCAAAACGCTCGGTAAACGACCGCAGCACCTCGTAGTTGCCCACCACACAGCACACTTCGGCACCCAGGGTATTGAAAAAATGCCGGACGATGATATCCCCTAGGCAGTGGTGCTCCTTGGTGACGAGTATGGCCAGCTTTTTCATCTGGGGCGGGTTGAGCACAACCGACGCCCCGTAGGGCAATTTGTCGATTAACTCGTTGGTCAGCTGCTCGGGGTGTGCGGGCTTGCCCGCACATACGATCCGTACGTAAAAACGGTCGGCGGTTTCGTCGACGTATTCGCGCATGGTCACAATGTTCAGGCCGTGTTCGGCCACCACATTCGCAATCAGCGCTACCAAGCCGACAGCATCCCGGCATTGGATCAAAATAAGGGTTTGGTTGGTCATTTGCGTTTAGGCAACTAATTCTTCGGCTACGCTTTTCTTCTCTTCGGTGATATCCACCTCCACCCGCAGATTATTCACGATATGCTTTTGCCGATCCGGCGTATTCTTGCCCATGTAATACTCAAGGAGCTGCAGGATTTTCTGATCCTTTGAGAGGATAACCGGATCAAGGCGCATGTCTTTACCGATGAATAGGCCGAACTCGTCTGGTGATATTTCACCCAATCCCTTAAAGCGGGTGATTTCGGGTTTGCCGCCGAGTTTCTGAATGGCGCGCTGGCGTTCCTCATCACTGTAGCAGTAGATCGTCTCCTTTTTGTTGCGGACCCTGAACAGTGGCGTCTGCAAGATGGACACGTGGCCCGCCTTGACCAGATCGGGGAAGAACTGAAGGAAGAACGTCATCAACAGCATGCGGATGTGCATGCCGTCGACGTCAGCGTCCGTAGCAATGACGATATTGTTATAGCGCAGCCCATCGATACCGTCCTCGATATTGAGCGCGTGCTGCAATAGGTTAAATTCCTCGTTTTCGTAGACCACTTTCTTCGTGAGGCCAAACGCGTTTAGCGGCTTGCCTTTCAGGCTGAATACCGCTTGGGTCTGCACATCCCTCGATTTGGTAATCGATCCGCTGGCCGAGTCACCCTCGGTGATAAACAAGGTTGTTTCCTGCGCGCGCTCGTTTTTATCATCGTAGTGGATTTTGCAGTCGCGCAGCTTGCGGTTGTGCAGGGAGGCTTTTTTGGCGCGTTCGTTAGCCAGCTTCTTAATGCCGGCGATGTCCTTTCGCTCACGTTCGGACTGCAAAATGCGCTTGAGCAAGGCGTCCGCCGTATCGGGATGCTTGTGCAGGTAGTTGTCCAGCTCTTTCTTGACGAAGTCGTTGATAAACGTGCGCACGGTCGGACCATCGGGGCCGATGTTCTGCGAGCCGAGCTTCGTCTTGGTTTGGGACTCAAACACGGGCTCCTGTACTTTGATCGCTACGGCCGCAATGACGGAAGCACGCACGTCGGACGCATCAAAATCCTTCTTGAAGAACTCGCGGACGGTCTTCACGACGGCCTCCCGGAACGCCGCCTGATGCGTACCGCCCTGCGTGGTGTGTTGTCCGTTGACGAACGAATAGTATTCTTCGCCGTACTGCTGGCCGTGCGTCAGCGCCACCTCGATGTCTTCGCCACGCAGGTGTATAATCGGGTAACGCATGCTTTCAGACGCCACGTTGCGTTCCAGCAGGTCTTTGAGGCCATTTTCCGAAACGAACTTCTCGCCGTTAAAATTAACGGTCAACCCCGAGTTGAGGAACACGTAGTTCCAAATCATGTTTTCGACGAACTCCTTGCGGTAGTGGTAGTTCCTGAAAATGCTTTCGTCGGGATAGAATGTCACGGCCGTACCGTTGCGCTGGCTCGTATCCTTCTGCTCGTCATGAAGCAATTCGCCTTTGCTAAACTCAGCAATCCGGGTTTTGCCCTGACGGTACGACTGCACGGTAAATGAAGCGGACAGGGCGTTCACGGCCTTGGTACCCACGCCGTTCAGTCCCACCGATTTTTGGAAGGCCTTACTGTCGTACTTGCCACCCGTATTGATCTTGGACACCACGTCGACCACCGACCCGATGGGTATCCCGCGTCCGTAATCGCGTACGGAAACTTTCTGGTCGCTCACGGTAATCTCAATGGTCTTGCCCGCACCCATTACAAACTCGTCGATCGAGTTGTCCATCACCTCTTTCAGCAGCACGTAGATCCCGTCGTCGTAGGCTGATCCGTCGCCCAGCTTGCCGATATACATGCCCGGCCGCAAGCGGATGTGTTCTTTCCAGTCTAAGGACCGTATACTGTCTTCGTTATATGTTGTCATATGCTGTACTTCCCTGTTTTAGCAAATACGCACCAAAAAAGGGCGTATTGCCAAATGCAACGCAATAATACGGAATTATAGGGAAATTTGGGAAGCGCACGCGAAGTGTTTCCCGATAAGCAATCACGGGATGGAACGCACCGATGCCGTCGGTTTGCACGGCCGACAATGAACGGCGATCAGCCACCAGATCGCTTTGTCGACAAAACTCATCGAGATTATCGGGCATACAGCGCGGAATTGTTACATTTGTGCTTTTCGCATCCAAACACCATGAAGAAGCCGATACTGGTTATCAAATTTGGGTCTGCGGCGCTAACGACGGAGGACGGTGACATCAATGAGATCGTTATCCTGGAAGCAGCCCGGCAGATCGCTACGCTGCAATCGCAATACAATATCGTGATCGTGTCGTCGGGTGCCGTAGCAGCGGGCAAACGTTACCTTTCGCGCTATAATGGCTCACTCGCATCGCGAAAGGCTGCCGCGGCTATCGGCAACCCGCTATTGCTGGGGATCTATTCCACGTATTTCCGGCCGTACAAAATCGCGCTGGCGCAAAGCCTCTGCGAACGTCACCACTTCTCCAACCGCGACCAATTCCTACAGCTGAAGCAAACCTATCAGGAATTGTGGAAGAATAATATCATCCCCGTGGCTAACGAAAACGATGTGGTGAGCAACCACCAGCTCAAGTTTTCGGACAATGATGAGCTGGCTACGCTCATCGCGGTGGGCTTCGGCGCGGAGCTGCTCGTGTTTAGCACGTCGGCGCCGGGCGTGCTTGACCATGACAACCAAGTCGTGCGCGAAATCCCGGTGATTGACAAAGATATTCTGGGCTTGGCCCGCTCGGAGAAGAGCAAAGCCGGCCTCGGAGGGATGACCTCCAAGCTCAATTTTGCCCGGCTGGCCAACCAGTTTGGCATACCGGTCGTCATCTTCACCATGAAAGAAAAAGACGCGCTCGTGCGTGCCGTGGCAGGCGAGGTAGGCACACTGTGCCATGCCCAGGAAGCAAAAAAGGTGTCCTCGCGCAATAAGTGGATCGCCAGCGGTAGCCTGATCAAAGGACAGGTGGTGGTAGACGAAGGGGCCGCGGCCGCCTTGCGCAAACGGCGCAGCCTGCTGGCCGTGGGCGTTCAGCGGGTTCCCGAAGCCTTCGAAGCCGGCGAAGTGTTCCACATCCTCGACAACACATCGAATATACTGGCCGTAGCCAAAGCCAAAATCGACAGCCGCCTGCTCGTTAACGGCGAGAAAAAACAAAACCTGGAAGTGGCGCACGCCAATGACATCGTACTGTTATAACCTGAATACACCGATTATGGAAAGCATACAATCCCTCCTCGAAGCAGCAGCGCGGGCAACCAGCGCAATAAAAGCCCTTAGTTCTGAACAGAAACCAGCCATTCTGCGGCAGCTTGCGACAACTATTCTGCGCGAAGGCGACCGGATATTAACAGAAAACCAACGCGATCTGGATCGCATGGATCCGCAAGACCCCAAATACGACCGCCTGCTCCTTTCAGCCGAACGTCTCCAAGGCCTTGCGGAGGGTATTGTGGCCGTGTCCGAACTGCCTGACCCGACCGGCCAGTTGCTGTCGTCGCGCGTATTGCCCAACGGCCTGCGCGTGGAGAAGAAAACCGTTGCCCTCGGCGTGGTGGGCGTTATCTACGAATCGCGGCCTAACGTGACGCTCGACGTTGCTGCACTCTGCATCCAATCCGGGAACGTGTGTGTGCTCCGCGGCGGCTCCGACGCCCGCTACACCAACGATATCCTTGTCCGCATCATCCAATCCGTGTTGGACGAGTTTGGCGTGGACAAAAACGTCGTACAACTGTTGCCGACCGACCGCAAATTTGTACCGGAACTGTTAACCGCAACGCGCTACGTCGACATCCTGATCCCGCGGGGCTCGCAGTCGCTGATCGACTTTGTGCGTGAGCACGCAAAGGTACCCGTCATCGAGACAGGCGCGGGCGTATGCCATACCTACGTCGAACAAACCGCAGACCTCAGCAAGGCAGCCCGGATTGTGCACAACGCCAAAACCAGCCGGCCATCGGTTTGCAACGCCTTGGACACGGTTTTAGTCGACCGGCAAATTGCGCCAGAATTCCTGACGCATGTCAGCGAATCCCTGCAAGCAGCCGACGTGGAAATCTTTGCCGATGAACGAGCCTTCTCTATCCTGCACGAGCTCGGGTACCCCCAGTTGCAACGCGCCAGCCCCGAAGATTTCGGACGGGAGTTCCTGGATTTCAAATGTTCCGTCAAGGTGGTGGACGACTTTGACGAAGCGCTGTCCCACATCCGGCAATATTCGTCGAAGCATTCGGAATGCATCGTATCCCAAGACCCGGAGAAAACCGAGTTGTTCCTCAATCTCGTAGACGCGGCTGCCGTGTATGCCAATGCATCCACCCGTTTTACCGACGGAGGCGAATTCGGGCTGGGTGCGGAGATCGGTATTTCTACCCAAAAACTGCACGCACGCGGGCCCTTTGCCCTCGAGAAGCTCGTGACCGAAAAATGGTATGTGACCGGTGACGGACAGGTACGGTAAACACAGAACGGCCAAACTCAATCTTGTTTTTCGCACGCACTTCTCAGCATCTGAGTCGGTGCGCGACAAACAACGTTATAGGGCATTTCAAAAGACGACACAACTAGAATGATAAATCAATTATTAAAAGGATTTGTTGACCTGATTTACGGAACAGGACGAGTAAGAAGGAAGTTTGAACGAGACAACCCGAATGAAAAAGTATTAGCGGCAGACGCAAGTAAAGGTATTGTGACGGCTACGAATCTAGAAATTCAACGTGGAATTGATTGGGTAACTTCACAGCGAGCAGTTGTTCTACTGACAGACCAAAAACTTGTTTGTGGAAAATGGACAGTTCCACTTAACACAATATCAACGGCTCAACTAATAAAAATTAATTCGCTGTTTGGCAGTGGACAAGTATTAAAAATTCAAACAACTGACGATAAAAACTTCCAATTTGGGATGCAATTAAATCCTGAATGGACGAGTCAACAACAACTTCCTTTGACACTTGAAAAAGGACGAATACAGCATTCAGTATTTAGTATTATGGTTAGACTAATTGGAGTTGGATATTTGATTTACTGGATTTATGAAAGATTCTTCGCTAGCTAAAATACATTAGACTACAATTTATTGACGAGCGAAATGAAAACGCCCTATAACAGGTGGTTTTGCGTCAGGCGCGGGACGTATAGACTTGCCGTTGGAAGATGATATTAATTAAGTAATTATGTTAAGCTAGCTTTGTGCTCTTAAACCGCCCGAACGCAAAGCCCCGAAACAATAACCGCTGTCCCCGATTCACGAATCCAACAGGCGCTGTATCACGGCGCTTGCTTCGCATGGCTGCGCCTTTCCTTAGATAATATTTTTCGTGCCAGGCCGATTAATTCCCCCCTGCTTTTCTCTAATTTTCTCTAAAAACTAAAATACAGCCGATTATAACCGGATACATACGGATATATCCAGCAGTATCCGTTTATCTTCCGACTCCGCTTCCTGCCTCTTCACAGTTTTGCATCGTCGGTGGACAAGAGAAGCCACCGTTCGTTAATCACCACGATATAAAATATACGTATCATGAACACATTAAAAAACAGCGTCCGCCTGACAGGATTTTTAGGCAACGCACCTGAAGTGAAAACATTTGGCGACGACAAAAGCTTGGCCCGCGTATCCATTGCTACCAATGAGCGCTACCGCAATCAGCAAGGCGAATGGATCACAGATACCCAGTGGCACAACCTCGTGTTTTGGGGACGCAAAGCCGTCTTCGCTTCCGAGAGCCTTTTCAAAGGAACAGAGGTATCTATCGAGGGCAAGCTGGTGAACCGTCAGTACGTGGACCGTGAGGGCAATACCCGGTACAGCACCGAAATCACCGTCAACGAAGTACTCGTGCTCAACCGCCGCGAGCCGGAAAAATAAGCTCGCCCGGGGTGCTCGGCCACCGGATTGCCAGCGGCGTATCGCTCGCAGCCCCGGCGCCATAGCCCCGGGGAATCCCACCCTTATCGGAGACTTATGCGAAGTCGTTTGGAAACGGACAGCCCGCATAAGTCTCTTTTATTTTCATTAGCTTTGCGATAAACAAGAACGAGTGGAAATCCACCCATAATTGCAACACGCTATGATAAAAAACACTGCGCTTACCGATGTCCACATCGCCTTAGGAGCGAAGATGGTTCCATTTGCCGGTTTCAATATGCCGGTGCAATATTCAGGGATTAACGACGAACACGAGGCGGTTCGCACCGCGGTGGGCGTATTCGATGTCAGCCACATGGGTGAGTTTATCCTGAAAGGCGACAACGCACTAGATCTCTTGCAACGCATCTGCTCCAACGACATATCCAAGCTGTACGGCGGCAAAATCCAATACACGTATCTCCCCAATGAAACGGGGGGGATCGTCGACGATTTATTGGTTTACTGTATCGACGAAAAAACCTACTTGCTGGTGGTCAACGCTTCCAATATCCAAAAAGACTGGGATTGGATTAGCAAGCATAACACCTTCGGCGTAGAGCTGAAGGATATTTCCGAACGGACGGCCCTTTTCGCCGTACAAGGACCTAAGGCCAGCAGGGCACTCTCGTCGCTTACCGACATCGACTTGGGTACCATGTCGTATTACTCGTTTGAGAAAGGCGTCTTCGCTGGCGTAGACAACGTGCTGATATCAGCCACGGGATACACTGGCGCCGGTGGTTTCGAAATTTATGTAGATAATAAAGACGCGCAGACGGTGTGGGACGCTATTTTTGAAGCAGGTAAGCCCTACGGCATCAAACCGGTAGGCCTGGGCGCGCGCGATACGCTGCGCCTGGAGATGGGCTTCTGCCTATACGGCAACGATATCGACGACACGACCTCGCCGCTGGAAGCCGGGTTGGGCTGGGTGACGAAGTTCACCAAGGACTTCGTCAACTCCGAAAACTTGAAAAAGGAAAAAGAGGCGGGATTGGCGAATAAGCTTGTCGGTTTTGAGATGCTCGACCGTGGCATCCCTCGGCAGGGCTATGCGATTGAAGATGCAACAGGCAACGCCATCGGACGGGTAACCTCCGGCACGCAGTCGCCCACGCTGAAAAAGTCGATTGGATTGGGTTACGTCAGCACGGCTCATGCCGCACCGGGCACGGAAATCTTTATCAATATCCGCGATCGCCAGCTCAAGGCTGTGGTTGCCAAGCCGCCTTTTGTCAAATAAGAAATCACGTGTATCCCCGGGGCTGCTTTGCGCCGCGGGGATATCTTGCTATCCGCTGGTCCCGCTATGGGCCTTCGTGAACAATCCACATTATCGCACACATGCCAACACGAAAAATCAGCGTTTGCCTTAGTCCGGCATTGCTGTCCACCTTTGACTTAACCGGTTCCATTGCCGTTGTTATTGACATATTCCGCGCCACCTCGTCTATCTGCTACGGATTAGCAAACGGCGCTTCAGCCATCATTCCTGTCGCCCAAGTGACCGAGTGCCTCGCCTACCGCGATCATGGTTTTCTGCTCGCAGCGGAGCGCGACGGCCGGGTTGTGGAGGGTTTTGACTTTGGCAATTCACCGTTTTCGTATACAGCAGACCGCGTAGCGGGTAAAACAATCGTATTGACAACGACGAATGGAACGCGGGCCATCCAGCTTTGCCAAGACGCTGCGCATATCGTCATCGGCTCCTTTGGGAATATCGACTCGCTCTCCGATTGGCTGCATACGCGCAGCGAAGACGTGGTATTGGTATGTTCGGGCTGGAAAGACCACGTCAATTTAGAAGACTCGCTATTTGCCGGTGCCTTAGTCGCTCGCTTGCAAAGCGAAACCGCCGTATTGGACGACGCCGCACGTTTGGCTTTCAGCCTGTACGGTTCGGGCAAAGATAATCTGGGCGAATTTCTTCGGAACGCCTCGCATACCCAGCGCATGCAGCGCCTCAACATAGGCCGCGATGTGGAGTTTTGCCTGCAGGAAAACACGTCGCCTGTTGTTCCTTACTTCCGCGACGGCAAACTCGTCGATGCGATGGGGGAAGCGCGGGTACCATAACGATCGCTGGGACTGGCAAACCACCCGGTTCGTGACCCGGCCGCGCCTGGCATTGGAGCAACGGAGACGACAGGGAAACCAATCAAAATTCGCCCATGTCGGCCAGTTCCGCTTTCATCAAAAAGACGTTATACGGCATCCACATCGACATCGTGAAGTACAAGTCATCGCCAGTAACGGACAGCGGATGAAAGTACGAGCCATACAGCTGGGCATATTCGCTCCCGGCTGCCAATTCGTACGGTTCGCTCCACGGGCCCGTCAGCTCTTCAGCCGTCCGCATCGTAATATTGTATCGGTCGGCATTGAAATACGCGATAATCCATTTCTGGTGTTTTTGATTGTAAATGAAGGAGAGCTCACCCACTTTATCATCGATGATGACCGTAGCCTGTGCCTCGTCCCCCACCAACCACTGCTGCGCGGCGGCATTCCAGTAGGCGTATGCCTCCTGATTTTCGATGTCCGACTCCCTGAATCGTGCTAATCGGGCAGGGCTATCACGTCCGGTTTCCGTACCGATCATGTATACATAGCCGTCCTTCTTAAAGTATCCCACTTGTCCAAACCCGCTGTTTGCCCCAAACCTGACGTCTTCGCATTTGGACCAGCTTTGGCCGTTATCCGCCGACTTGTACATGCCCGAATAATTGGTAACCCAGCCTGTCCAGGATTTCAAATTGAAATAATGTACGTAGTCATGACCGTTCGCGCGTATAGCCGCGGTGGGAATGGAGGTCCAGTCCCCATTACCGGACTGATCCTTTCCTGCTGCTATAATTTCGCGGGCATTGCCACCATTGTCTTCCGCCATGCGGGTGATGGTAAGCCCATCCTCCAGGTTCGTGTCGGACGAAAAACCCAACACACTGCATCGCCAACTGCCACCATTGGGGCCCGGACTACTGGGATTGGGTGCGAAATCGCTGCCATAGGTATCGCCGAAGAAAATGCCATAGTTGCCCGCTTCCATTTCCCACATGATTCCCAAATCCGTGCCGCCGACATTCCATTCGGTCGCCGTATTCACGGGCGTGGGGAACGGTTCGTCCCGCAACGGACGACCCGTAACCCGTGCTATCCGATCCACACTGCGGAGAAAAAATCCCCAGCGATTATCAACCGCAAGAATGAGCTCCTTCGAGATGTTCCCGTCCTGATAATGCGCACTTAACACCAGACTGAACGAGGTCGGGTCGGACGCTTCAATTGGATATTCCAATCGGTACGCCTGTGACAATTCCTCCCGGTTTATACGCCGGGAATAACTGCTGCCGCCACTCTTCCTCACCCGGATGTGGTCGATCTTTTCCATGTTCTGGAAGGTCAGCACCGTGCCTGCCGTCTTGGTCTCCTTGTTGGGAATAAGGACGGCATCAGCCGCTGCTATCTCGTCGATCGGCACATACTTCTCCGAATCCGGCCCATCACTACACGACGTCAACACATGCAGATAGCTAACGGCTATCAGACATATGTGCAGCCATCTACTTGCCACTATCACCATTTTTTCTCCTTACGGTATCGTTATCACGGTACCTTCCGAATACACCCGATCGGGCTTGCCCACCTCGCGGGCATCATCCAATAAGTAACCGTGAAGCTTGATAATAAACCGGTTGTCCCGCTCACTATTGATCGGGATATCGTGCGAAGCCGTACCCTCGCCATGAACGGTGATGATTTCGCGATAAATATTGTTTTCTACGCGTTGTATACTCACCTCCAGCGGCCGCCTAAACGCAGGCGATATATCGGCAGGTATCGTCCATGACAACCGAACGGCACTGCCCTCTTGGGTGTACGAGGCGTTTTCGATTTTCGGCAACGTCTGCGCAAAAGCTTTGCTGTCCAGCACATCCCGGTCATGGCAACCGGATAACATGACCGTTGCAAACACAACAGCCATTATGCAAATAATCTTTTTCATTTTCATCAGCTTTTATCGTTAATAGCCCGGATTTTGGGTGTAGTTTCCTTTTGCCCAATTGATTTGAGGCTGCGGGATGGGAAAAAACTCATCGCGCCCCGGCGTGAAGCGGGCGATATCCATCCACTGGAACCTGTTTTTTTCGACCGCAAAGTAAGCATTCATGGTTTCGTCCAGGATTCCCCACCGTTGCAGATCAAAAAAGCGGCGTCCTTCCCCTGCCATCTCCAGGCGGTTTTCCCATTGCAGGGCCTTCCAGGCAAACTCCTTGTCCCAGGTGCAGTTCACGCCGGGCTGGTACAGCTCGATGTGGTAGTCCAATACCGGCGACCCATCGGGCATAACCAATCTTCCCGTGCTATTGGCCGCCCGTTCGCGGATCTGGTTAATCAGCGGTAAGGCTTCGTTCCAACGATCGAGCTGGATCAACACCTCGGCCTTCCACAAGATAACCTCGTCATACCGGATCATCCGTTTATTCATCGAGTTGAATTGCCACCCGTCATACAACAGGCAGTTGCAGTCTGGCTCCGGCAACTCCTTGACGGATTTCAGATACCCGTAATCGGCGCCGTTGCGGATGCCCTGACGTTCAAAAATCACGTTGGGGTTATACTTCCACGGCTGGCCAGGCGCCGCAATGGTGTGGCTGAAGCGTGGATCGAAGGTGTTTTGCCCAAAGAAAACCTGATCGCCATCGGCATAGCTGCCGGTGTTGTACGTGTCAAACAAGGGCAGACCGTCCGGGCCTGTTTTGAAGGCATTAGCCATCGAATAGCTGATATGATGGAATCCGCAACACTGGAACCCACCCCATTGGAAGGGATGGTTCAGCCCTTCGCTCCGATTGATCTTTCCGCCGGTACTGCTTCCGTCATCGATGGAATATTGAATCTCCCAAATGGATTCTTTGGTGTTATTATCAAACGCAACGTCAAAGTTTTCAGCAAAATCGGGTTGCAAGCCTACTTTTCCGCCTTCTTGGGCCGTCAATTTATCCAGATAGGTCAATGCTTCCGCAAGCTTTTCTTTATTGATATGCACAACCGCGTGATGGTCGTCCTGCTCATACGCCATGAACAGCAGCACACGCGCGACCATGGCGGTAGCCGCGTTTTTGTCAACGCGCCCTTTCTCGGGTTGCACGTCGGGCAGGCGGGTTTCGGCGTCCTTGAAATCGGCCAGTATCCGTTCCCACAAGTATTGGTCGTTGCCCTGCTCCGTCTCGCGATTGGTGACGGCCTCAAACTCTGCCGTAGCGCCTACGACATTTTCGTCGATATAGGGCACGTATTTGAAGAATTGTTTCAGCCGAAACAACGTGAACGACCGCAGGAATTTAACTTCGCCGATCCGTACGTCCCTGAGCGGAAACTCCTCGACCGATATGGCGTTCAGCCGTTGTATGGCCGTATTGCACCGCTGGATAATCTGATACGACACATACCAGGGATAATCGAGCGGCCAGCCGTTGGCATGCACGCCCACGAAGGTTTCCATAAAATGCCATCCATCGCCATCCCATGTGCCTCCACCGCCTTTATACGAATCATCGGAACGCATCGAACCGCTCCACCAAGGCGAAAAAGGCGAATCCCAGGAGGGTATATCGGTTATCCGGGCGTAGGCAGCCGTCACGAAGCCCTCCATATCATCGGGCTTCACCAGGAGCGATTCGTCCAGAACTTGCTTTGGAGCAACATTAAGTGCGTCAGTACAACTGAGCATGGCCGATAAGACGGCAACAGAAAATATAATAGTTTTAAACTTCTTCATGATTCAAAATTTAAAAAGTGACATTCACCCCAAACGTTGCGTAAAAAGGCGTCAAATACCCGTAGCCCGGCATCTCCGGATCAAAACTGGTAAACCGGTCGTCGCCCCAGCTCTTCTTCAGGGTAAACACGTTCCTGGCCGAAGCGTACACGCGCAGGTGCTGCATGTTCATGCGGCTGGCGAGCGCCTGCGGCACGGTGTACCCCAATTCGATATTGCGCAGTTTGAGATAGGAACCGTTTTCAACCGTATAGCTGGAAAGCCGATGTTCGGCATTCAGCGTCGAGTTGGTGATGGCCGGTATGTCCGCATTGGGATTATCAAAAGACCATGCACCCAAAATCCGCGTGGGGTGGTTCTTATGGGTAGGCACGCTGATATTCCACAAATCGGACTCATATTTCCATGCGTTATTGACCTGATTGCCGAACACGCCCTGGAAAAATATATTCATGTCGAACTGCCCATAGCTGAGGTCTACCGTCAAGCCACCGAAAAAGTCCGGATCCAGTATGCCGATATAGGTTCGGTCATGCAGCTCTTGCACAATACCGTTTCCATCCAAGTCCTTGTACCGGATACGTCCGATGGCTTTGCCCGCTTGGTCGGCGTGCGCATCGACTTCTTCTTGGGTTTTGAAAATCCCATCCGCCACTAAACCGTACAGGATATGCGGGGTGCGCCCTACCACGAGGTCATGCACGCCGTCGCCGGGATATTTGTTGATCACGTTCTCCGGAAGGCTGACGATTTTAGTTTTGTACGAACCCAAATTGGCCGATATGCCGTACCGGAAAGTTCGCTCAGGATCGCTTCGATAGCCGATTTCGAACTCCACGCCTTGGTTGTTCATGTCTGCCCCGTTAATCCAGGGCTCGCCACCCTCGCCCATTGCGGCGATATAGGGTGTTTGCACCAGGATATCCCGCGTCTTCTTGAAGTAATAACCCAACGTACCGCTTAGCCGATAGTCAAAAAGGCTAAAATCTACCGCCACATCCGTTTGGGTAGTCGTCTCCCATTTCAGATCCGGATTACCCAGCCAAGTACGGCGGTAACCGGAAAACAGCGGCCCCGTCTCATTGCCCTCTATCGGATAGGAAGTGCCAAAATAATCGGTTGTGAACGGCGTCGAAGTGTAACCTCTCGGCAGCCCTTGCACGCTCCCGTTTGCGCCCCATCCCGCACGTAATTTCAAATCCGACACCACGGCGTTATCCGCCATAAAGGCTTCGTTGCTCAGCCGCCATCCTGCCGAAAATGCCGGGAACACCGCGTACCGGTTATTGGCTCCGAAAAGCGATGACCCATCCCTGCGCAATGTTGCTGAAAGCAAATACCGGTCGTCATAGGCGTAGTTTGCCTTTCCGAACATGGAAAAATACACATACTCATCGGCTGAACTTCCGAGGGAATATTTCGTACCCGTGGTAACGCCGATATGGGCAAAATCCCGATCTTCTAAATAAATCCCTTCCCGCCGCGCGGTAAAGCCCTCTTGCACGAAACGCGTGTATTCCACACCGGCCACGGCATCCAGGCGATGCTTTTCTCTTTCCATGTTGTAGGAAAGCGTATTGGTCCACACATAGCTTAAGGGGTGGGATTGGCCACTCGACACGTAGTTCTCCCCATCACTGTTACGCCCGCCGGTTTCGGACCAAAGTTTCTCCACCGTACGATTGTAAGCGTTGCCGTAGTCGACACCAAACTGCGTGCGGGCGGAGATCCCTTTCCAAATATCCAAGTCCATGAAAATATTGCCGATTACCTTCACGTAGTTGGCGATATTATCCTGATTATCAGTCAGCACCCGAACTGGATTTGTAAAATCGTCAAACCCTGCCGCACCTGCCCAGCCATTGTTCACGTCGTAAACAGGCACCGCCGGCGGATTGATCAGCGCCCACCGCATCTGATTCGCGTCCCGGTACTGGAGGTAGGAAATCGCGAGGTTTTCGCCAATCCGGAGACGGTTGTCCAAGAGGCTGTATTCCGTATTCGCCCGCATGGAATATTGGCGGAAAAAGGTGTGAATCTGCGTACCTTCATTATCATAATAGCCTAACGAAAACAAACTCCGCGACCGCTCCGTGCCGGTGGATATGGCAAGCTGATGATTCGTCATCATGGCAGGCTGAAGGATTTCGCCCAGCCAGTCGGTATCCGAGCCGGGCACCGTTTGTTCGGCGTTCAGCCACGCTGCAGGCCGCACCGATTCCAATACAGGCCTGCCGTTATCACCCCTGTGCCACGTAAACTCGTACGTAGACGGCAGGGACATCGGTATGCCATACACTTGCTCGTCATAGGCATACGCGCTGAATGTAGCCCGGCCGTACTGTTCCGCATTCATTAGCGTCGGCTTTTCCAGCACCTTGCTCAATGCAATGCTGCCGTTGTATTCCACCTTGGTCTGTCCGGCTTGCCCCTTTTTTGTTTGAATGAGGATAACGCCACCCGAGGCCCTTGCGCCGTAAATACTGGCGGAGGCCGCGTCCTTAAGCACCTGAATGGATTCGATGTCGCCCGCGTTGATATCCCGCAGGTTCAGGTTTTCAGTAGGCATGCCGTCCAGTACGATTAACGGCCGTACAGCGCCAGACAGGGACGAAAGCCCCCTCACTTGCACCGTCACGCCTTCAGCGGGATTGCCCCCATTGGTCGTGATGTGTACGCCCGACAGCTTGCCTTGCAGGGATTTCATTGCGTTTGCCGCTGGGTTTTTGACAATATCGCTGGCCGTAGCGATGGCAATAGACCCCGTCACGTCTGCTTTGCGCTGGGTCATATAGCCCGTCACAATTACCGCGTCCAGATCCCGGACGGATTCGTTCAGTACAATATCCAACACGGATTGGGACGTGATAGCCTGCTGTACGGTTTCATATCCGATTGCTGTAAATACCAAGGTGGTGGCCGTGGGGGGAATATCGATTCGGTAAGCACCGTTATCGTTACTCATCGACGCTACCTGCGAACCTTGCACCGTCACGGTCACTCCCGCGATGGCTTCGCCGGTTGCATTGCGGATATGGCCCGTGACCGTTCGCTGCTGGGCTGCTGCTGTTGTTTCCACAACTTCGTTTCGGCGCTCGTCCAACCTGTTTGGCACTGAGCCCGAAGCGCCCACTGGCACAATAAAGAGGGCAAGAAACAAGATGGCCAACGTCATGACAGCCCTATACTTCAAGATCTTATTACAGGCCCCGTGGGACGCCTGATCTAAATATTTCTTATACATTTCCTTTGATTTATAATGGTAAATGGCTACAATTTGATGATGAGATTACTCATGGAGACCCGTTGGGTTATCGGGAAAAATGCAAGCCGCGTCCGATTTTTTGATGCACAAGGGGTCATTTTTTTTCGTATTCTATTCACATAAACCCTCCTTTCATTGGTTGTTGGATAGATCCGAAGCAAGCGGTGCGGGCTGCCTCATGATCATAATTAGGTATCAAAAACAAACGGTACCAGACCGTTGATAAGAGGTGTTTCTGGCACGACGCGGAAACCGAAGGAACCGGATCAGGCGATGCACCGTGCGGCACACCCGATCAAATTCGCCAGTTTAAACCAATAGCCTCCACTAGGTTCATACCGCACAGACCAACTGGCCAAAAAACACCCACACCTTATCACATTAGATGATCGTGATTAACGGCTACAACAAGCACATGAAGGCCTAACGATCGGAAACAACCGCGTGTTCATAATTTATTAATTCAAAGTACGCTGCATTACAGGCCGATTCAAACCTCTGATAAAGCATATTATGACTGTTTTTTGTCACACAAAAAATAGCAAAACAATACACGTCAAATCATTTCTTAGCGCAGGGTGCGCAACAAAATGCAGTAATATCGGACTAAAGAATCAGTTCGCAAGTAGTTTGACGACAGCCAAACCATTGGCTACTTCGCGCTGGACGTCATCCACAAGGCGATTTCGCACCTCCAACGCATTACTAGTCTGGTTTCTAATGACGAGCGTGGATGAGCCACCGCCATCGAGGTTCAATGCTTCGGACGCGCCGATCGCCCACATGATTTCAGACAGTTCTGATAATCGCATCCCAACGGAGTGTCCCACTTGGCGGCCATCGACAACCAGTATATATACGACCTCATCGCGGGTATAACCAATCACCGTACGCGGATGTCGTTCGTTATTTTGATGGTTCATCCGACCGCCATGGCTCACCAGGCGTTCGGTACCGCCGACGGCTTCCACCAGCTCGTCTTTCACCGCCGAAAAGTTCACACTGCTTCCGATGTGTAGGCCGCCCCCGTTGTCAATACCGAAGAACCCGTGCCAACTATCGAAGAAACCATCACGTATCAATTCCCCTCTTTTCACTACTGGCCCCCAAGGTTCTCCCGTCCAGTAAAAATAATCCGCATTGATCGCTGCGATCACCTGACGGCCGGGTTTGTCCGCCGCGGCAGCCATCTGCTGCACGGTTTGCAACTTATAGGCTTCACCATCATCTGGCGTGATCGTCTGTATGGCAATCCGCTCGTGCTTCAAATCGACTTCCAATATGGAAAATGCCATGGGTTGATCGGAGGCGGTCCGCGTTTTGAAATTCCACATCTTAATGCCTCCATCCAGTTGGAGAAACTCGTTTTCGTCAATTGTCTCAACGAAGCTGACTTTGGCCAGTTGGCCGGGCACATCGACTTCGCTTTTTGGACGTTCGTCCTCGCCTTTCTCACAGGAAAAGAAAACAAAAGGGAGAAGCAGTGCATAAAGCGCCAGCCGGCGCACATCGATTTTTACGGACAATATTTTCATTTTTTATCAGGATAATGGGTTTATACATGTGCCCGGTTCTGTATTGCACCCGGCTTCGCAGGCCAAGCGCTATTCAAAAAAAAACGAGCGAAAAGCTTAACTTGGCGGTTCCGTCAATCGCGTATCGCCAATGTGGCCTTCATCAGGAACACATTGTAAGGGTGCCACAGCGACATCAAAAAATAGAGCTCATCACTATCATTGGACAGGGGGTGGATATACGCATTGTATAAGGCAGGGTAATCCCATCCGCTTACCAGTGTATACTCGGCGCTCCAGGGCCCGCTCACCTGGTGGGCATACCGCATGACGATTTCAGCCCGGTGTTCGTTGAGGTAGGTGACGATCCACTTGTTGAAGTGGCTGTTATAAGCCAAGGAAATCTCCCCGACAGGTGCATCAAATATAGGGATTGCGGCCCGCTCGCTTCCTTTCGTCCAGTTCATGCCATCGCTCAGATATTCGTAGTTGCTGGGTTTAAGGATATCTTCCTCGGCAAACCGGGCCAAACGGGCAGCTCCAAACCGGCCCGAGGGCGTGCCCACCATGTAGACATAGCCGTCCTTTTTGGCATACGCCACCATGGCAAAATTACTGTTGGAAGAAAAAACCACCTCGCGGTGGCGCTGCCAATTGCGGCCATGGTCCGTCGAAGAGTAAAGCTCCGAGAAGTTGGTTTCCCACCGACCTGGCGTACCCCACATGCGGACATCCATATAGTGGACGTATTCCGCACCGTTTGCATGGATTGCCCCCGTCGGGATGGTCGTAAAGCTACCGGTACCATCGGTGATGTGGGCACTGGGGATAATCGTCTCCGCTACGAAGGCGTCGTTGGGTTTGGTAACCATGCCGTGGATATACAATCCGTCCGAAAGATCCGTGTCGTCCGAAAAGGCCAGTACATTGGAACGCCAATGCCCGCCGTTGCCCCCTCCGTTGGGCGTAGGGCTGAAATTCTTGCCGTCCGTATCGCCAAAAAAGATCCCGAATTCTCCATTGCCCATCTCCCATACGATCCCCAAGTCCGTACAGCCCACGTCAAATCGCGAATCCGTATGGTTGGGGTTGGGGAAAGTTTCCCCGGGAAGTGAGCGCCCCGTCACCCGCGATACGCGTGAAAGGTCGAAAGGCTTAAGGCCCCGGCTCCGCTCGACATGCAGTATTTTGGTGTCTTGCGCCTCCCCATCGCGCCCCAGGGCGACAAAAGCGAAACCCAGCAAATCCTCATCCGCTGCTAACGAATAGTTAAATTGGTATTCGGACAATGCCTCTGCCCTGCCCCATTCCGACCGGTCGGTGCCGATCTTGGAAATGAGCAACCGATCAAACGGCTCCCCATCTTGCGTACGTACCGTGATCGACACGTTTCCGCCTTGGGGATTGTATATCGTGTCTTGGCTCAGCACCAACGCGACCGTTCTTCCGTTTGGCTCCTCTTCTTCCTCAGTAGGGTTGCCGCCGGGGGTATCCTTCTGGCAACCGTAGGCCACCAAGACCATAAGTATGCCGAGAAGCATGCGTTTGATTAGCTTATATGTCATGAGTCGGTCTGTTCGTTTTGCTTGCATAAAACACCCTGCCGAAAGCGGACAGTAGTCGCTTTCGGCAGGGTTGCCGTACCCCATCGTACAGCGAGAGAAGCACTTATTGCAGGGGGTAGAACCCTACCGGGTTGAACGCATAGCGGTATAAATCGCCGTTCGGATCAAGGGCTAGGATGTCCCCTGCCTCGGTCACGAGGATTCTGCTATACATTTGCCAACCTGTGCCGACGAGCCTCCGCGTGCCGGGCACCGCTTGATCGGACATCGGATAGTACCATAACCGTCCGGTGCCGTCCAGTGCCAACAACGCATCATTCTGGTAGGACAGAATCTGCCTGAAGCCATTAAAACCGCTGGCGAGCTCCGTCTTCCCGGCATTGGGATGCGAATACATGGCTTGCCGCCTCAGTACGCCGTCCCCTTCGACGGTCAGCATATAATCCCCATAGGGCACCATGACATATTGATCCCAGAAATCGCCAAGCCAGAATGTTTCCCATGCCCCGTATCCTTCCAAGAAATAGTTTTCCGTGATTGAGAATCTAAACAGGCCCGCCCAATACGGGTGGTTTCGCACGAGCATGGACTGGTCGTTGATGAAATAGAAGGACTCGGAGTCTCCCCAGTTCTCACCGATGCGTTCAGGGGCAGCCGTGAACTTGCCTTCCGCGTCGGGCTTATGAACCCAAATATCAAAGTTGTGGTCATGCCGCAGCAAGGAACCCCGTGAATAGTTGGTCAAATACCGTCCCCAATCGGCGCCAAGACTTCCAATCAACTCCGTTGGCACCTCGCCGGGCGGATAGCTGACGGGGAACAGGAAATATGCCGTCGTATACGCTTCATTGAGGCTAGCGCTGGCATCGGCAATGGTAATGGGCAGGAGGTAGCTTTCAAACAATTCGAGGTGGTCACCCGACGTCACTTTCACCTGCAATGTTGGCGTAGACCGCTCTCCGGCCTTGATGACCGCTTGGCTGACCGCCAATTCGTAAGCCTCGGCTGGCAAAGCTTTATAATTGGATCCGTTTGCCTCGTTGTACGCTGCTATTTTGCTGTTGTCCACGGCAAATGTGACGGCGATGTCCGCTTGGGCATCGATTGGTCCGCCAAGGTATGCGTTAAACGTGAAGACCTTTTCCTCTACCTGATTGCTCAGCGATACCGTGGTGAGCCCCCGCTCAGCCGCAGGCATATAGACCCGGCTGTAGGCGCCTTTTTCCGCCTCGGTAGGCTCGTATATGATTACCTTGCTGCAGCTTCCCCATACCAGAGTGAGCAGCAGCAGGCCGTATATTGATGTTGTTTTCATTTTCAATCCATTTAATATGTCTGCAATGATTACCATCCCGGATTTTGGACCAGCATGGGATTTTTCTCAATCTCCATAATCTGGATGGGCCACAGATAATGTTTGGGAGCGACAAAGACCCGCTGCTCAATGGGTACTCTGGTGTAGTACTCGGCGTCTTGCAAATGGCTTCCAGTCATGATATTCATACCGTGTATCTCTCGGCTGTCGATACTGGCTGCTGTTTTCCAACGACGGGTATCGAAGTAGCGGTGTGTCTCGAAAGACAGTTCAATTCTCCGTTCGTTGCGTATCCGTTCCCTCATTTCGTCTTTGTCCAGACCTGCGGGCAATTCCGGCATCCCCGAGCGCGCCCGGATGGCATTCACGTAGTGGTGCACATCCGCTACCGGCCCCTCGACTTCGTTGAGTGCTTCCGCATAATTTAAGTACTGCTCACCCAAGCGATACACGATCCATGTATTCAATCCAAACTGGTTCTGTGGTATATTAGAGGTCGGATCCACCATTTTTCGCATCAGGTAACCGGAAATGCAATAATCAGACCCGGCCCGTTGCCTTCCATCGATACCGGTGAACCACAGCTCGACCCGCCGGCCTTTCCACATGGAGCCCGCGTAGGTGACGCTGGCGTAAAACCGGGGATCGCGATTGACGTACATGTTGCTGATTCCTTCCGGATGGTAGCCTTGGGGGTGTGCGTCAGTGGCATATCCGGTCTCCTGGTAACCCGAAGCCGGGTTAATGATAGGCGATCCGTCTGCGGCATATCCGATGATGGGACGTTCGCCATTCACCATTTCGTAGGCATCGACCAATTCCTGGGTCACCGAATAAATCGAGTAGCCACCAAAACCCGTTGGGTTTGCACAACGTTCGAAATGTGAATGAACCCCGTTGTTTCGAGCGAACAACACTTCCCGGTTGTTGCGTACAAGGAATGCTTCCGAATAGTTCTTCAGCGGATCGTTGTCGGCTGCATAATACAATCCGTATCCATTAGCTTCGGCACCATCGATCGTCGCTTTCGCCGCATCGGCAGCCTTACGCCACCACGTAGCATCATGGTCTGGAAAAAGCCGCCTACCATGGTCATCAACAAGGGAACGATAGTCCGGATTCCCATTGAATAGTGGACTAGCCATATAGAGCAGGGCTTGTGATTTTAGCGCCAATGCCGCAGCCTTGGTCACACGCCCATAGCGGATAGCCGGCACGGTCCAATCCAGCAGATTTGCAGCTTGGTCGCATTCGGAAGCAATGAAGTTAATGACATCATCCACTGGGTCGCGACGAATGACACTCCAGTCGTCTGCCAAACCGATCGAATGATCAACCAATGGGATAGCCCCATACATCTTGACGAGCGTGAAATGAAAGAAGGCACGCAAGAATGTGGCTTCACCTTTCCAATGCGCTCTTTCTTCTTCTTCCATGGGCACTTGGTCCACATTTTCCAAGAAAATATTGGCCATCCGAATACCTTCGTACATATATCCCCACATATCGGGGAAGAAATCAGCGGGGCTCCAAGCGCCCGAATTGAGCTGGTGGGAATAGGCTCCAGTCCACGTGATCTCCATCTCGTCGCTGGCCCCGGTGAATGGATTGCGTTGCTGCATCTGGGAGGGATCCTGCATACCCGGAATGTTGAAATAAATTCCAGTCAAAAAACCCTCTGCAAACTGCCGTTCGGCAAAAATAGCTTCTATATCCAGGTTTTCATCGGGCTGCTTTTCCAAGAAATCCTGCTTACAGGCTGTAAATAACAACAGCCCGATCACTACCATATTAATCTTTATAAATCTCATGATACGTTCTCTTTATTTTTCACTCGTTTCCTTAAAATGTGAACTGTCCGCCAAAATTCACGCTTCGTTGCAGGGGGTAGCCCCCGGTTCCGTAATTAGACTCCGGATCGATGAGTTTTATCTTATCCCACGTCATCAGGTTCATCCCGTTGACGAATAGCCGCACTTGGTCTAACCCGAACTTCTTCAAGCCCTCCACTTGGAAGTTGTAGGCTACTTCCGCACTTTTCAGGCGGACGTAACTGGCGTCTTGCAAGAAATGGGTAGACGTCTGGTTATTATTCGGGTTGTCCATCGTAGAGACGCGGGGATATTTCGCGTCCAGGTTCGTAGGCGTCCACCTGTTGTCGTAGTATTCCTGCAGGATGTTATAGGTACCCAGTCCCATCTGGAAGGGATACATCGAGGGGCCGTCGATGAAGAGGCTGGCCCGTGCAGCGCCTGTGAAGAATGCGCTTAGCTCCACGCCTTTGTACGCTACGCTGAAATTCGCACCGTAGATCAGTTGTGGCGTGCGGGCATAGCCAATGGCTACACGGTCAAACACATCAATCACGCCATCGCCGTTCACATCCATGTATTTGATGTCGCCAGGCCCCACATTCTCCATGAATGTTTGACGGGGGCTGCTATTTACCTCATCCATGTCTTTGAATAGCCCCATGGAGATGTAGCCAAACGGCTGGTCGATCAAGTGTCCGATCGGGTTCTGGTAAGGATACAGGTAAGTGGGCAGGTCGTCCCGCACCCGTGTGCTTTTTGCATAGGTGAAGGTACCTCGCACATTGTAATATAACCCGCCAGCGGTGGTATTCCTTACTTCCAGTAGTGCATCCACACCATGGTTTTTGGCTGCACCCAGATTCGCGTATGGGATCACCCAAGGGAAATAACCTGCCACACGGGGCACGACGCCCCGTTGCAACAAGATGCCTTCGCGATCTTCCATGAATCCGTCCAGTTGCAGTACAACCCGTCCGCTAAAGAGTTCGACATCTAACCCCAAGTTTGCTTTGGTAGAGACTTCCCATGTCACATCCATGTTGCCGATCTGGTCTTCACTGTATCCACCGTGCCAGGTTTGTTGGGTACCGAACATATAGCCCCGGTCTGAACGAATGATGTTGGTCAAGAACAAAAACCGCCGTCCCCCGATTTGGTCGTTCCCCACCTGACCGTACGAGCCCCGTATCTTTAGGCTGGTGACTTCGTCCACGGACCAAAACGATTCATTGCTGATATTCCATCCAGCCGAAACGGATGGGAAAAAGCCGTAACGCTTGCCAGACGGGAAGTTTTCCGACCCGTTATACCCCATATTCACTTCAAAGAGGTATCGGCTGTCATAATCATAGGTGGCCCTTGCGGCTACGCCTCTTCTTCTATACGGGAGGTTGTAAAGACTGGAGCCGGCTGTGATGTCCGTATAGTCCCGTTCGTTATACAAGACCAACCCGGTAACATTGTGCTTGGCGAAGCTTCGTACGTAGTTAAGCGCAGCTTCCGAATAATAGGATCTGTTTGCCGCATTTCCGACCCCATACCCCATCGATCCTTCTTCCCTGATATCCGGATTTCTGTAGATATCCTCGCCATCCACGTCGGTGCCGAGGTACTGCCGGATGGGATAGGGCTTATTACGGTCATTCCACCCGTGATAAAAGTGGTCATACGAAAATAGCCCACGTAGCGACAGGCCTTCGGTGATATAAGAGGACAAGTCCCACTTGGCACCAAACGTGCCCTGAAGCGTGTTCCGGTTCTGTGTGCTATACCCCGAACGGGAAACCAATCCGTACGGATTCTCCTGTAGGTAGGATGTTTGCCCGCCCGCAACACTGCCATCCGGGTTGGTGACCGGAAAGTTTATCGGCGAGGTGATTTTCAATGAATTGAATATAGCAGGCGCCGAACGCCCGGGATAATTGCCCCGCTGGATAATACCTCCAAGACCGAGATCGATCGTCAGGTTTTCGGAAAGTCGGATATCCACGTTGGAACGGAAGTTATAACGTTGCATCTGCGCATTATTGTTCCAAAAGTTGTCCGGGTCCTGCTTGTAAATACCGTTTAGTAGGGTGTAACCGACGTTGGTATAATATTTCACCATCTCGGTGCCGCCTGTTACACTCAGGTTATTGATCGTCTGGAACGTATTGTTTTTCAACACGGTATTGACCCAATCCACGTTGGGATACAAATAAGGATCCGATCCGTCTGCATATTTTTCGATCTCCAGGGGGGTATACAGTTCACTTCGGTTTTCATTTCTAAGCGCCTCGTTAACCAAGCCTGCATATGCTGCCCCATCGATGTACTTGGGCAACCGCAGGGCTTGTAATGCAGCACTTTCCGTCCGGAAAACAATCGTTGGCTTCCCCACCTTACCACGTTTGGTGGTGATCAGTACGACGCCGTTGGCTCCACGGACACCGTACACGGCCGTAGCCGACGCATCCTTCAGAATAGAGAAGCTCTCGATCTCCTGCGTATTCAGGCTGTTGATGTCTCGCTCTACACCATCCACCAATATGAGCGGGGAACGGTTTTCCCATGTCCCAAACCCCCTGATGTAAATAGCCGCACCATCGTAACCGGGTTCTCCCGAACTTTGGCGCGTGACGATACCCGGCATGCTTCCAGCCAACGCATTGGATAGTGATGGCGTAGCGATGCGCTGCAAATTGGCCACTGGGACGTCAGATATGGCCGCCGTGATCGAGACTTTCTTCTGCGTACCGTAGCCGACCACAACCACTTCGTCAAGGTCGCTGATTTGGTCACTCAATACCATATCGATGACCGTTCGCTCACCTATTTCAACTTCTATTGGCTCAAAACCCACCGCAGTAAATACCAAGACATTGGACGTACGCGGTACTTCGATACGGTATGTCCCGTCGTCGGCACTCATTGAGGCGATCGGTGTGGCTTTCACGGATACCGTGACGCCCGCAACGGGTTCCCCTTCCGCATCCCGGATATGGC
>CAYUIZ010000012.1:0-42438 GCA_964444885.1 uncultured Sphingobacteriaceae bacterium
CAAAACAAAAAACCCGACTTGTCGTCGGGCTTTTCATTTGCGTTGGCGGAGAGAGAGGGATTCGAACCCTCGATACGGTCATCCCGTATACAGACTTTCCAGGTCTGCTCTTTCAACCACTCAGACACCTCTCCGTGTTGTGGGATGCAAACTTAGATAATCTTGCGTTGATGTGCAAGCCCCATCATCAATTATCTATTGCCTCATATAGCTTCCCTCGAAAACCAAAGCAATTCCCTATTTTTGACAATCAAACTCCGCGTATTATGCAGATACACCAAGCCGAGCTGACGCTCCGCCAACACGCGCGTGGCTTCCATCTGATTACCGAAAAAATCGAACAAGCCCTGGCTCCCATCCGAAATTGGCGCGCTGGCCTATGCCAGGTGTTCATTCAGCACACTTCCGCATCGCTGACCATCAACGAAAATGCTGACCCGACGGTGCGCATGGATTTCGAAACATTCGTTAACAAGGCTGTGCCCGAACGGGATCCGGCCTACATACACGATTACGAGGGCGACGACGATATGCCCGCACACATCAAAGCTTCCCTAATGGGCTCTTCCGTGCTGATACCCATTCGCAATGGGAAATTGGCGCTGGGAATTTGGCAGGGCATTTATCTCTGCGAACACCGGAACCGCGGGGGCAACCGTCGCCTGTTGATTACCGCTTGGGGCGAATAGCGTTACACGTTTATCAAACCACCCACTGAACCGTTTTCACTTGACAACAAAAGCTTATTTACATGAAACCCTCGATTCTTATTTTCTTCCTCTGCAGTTTCGTCGCATCATTATCTGCGCATGCAGCGGATATGCCCCGATTCACTTCAAACGCCACTTTGGATCCCGAAGGGCAAGTGGTTGTGTTCAGCTTCGAAGGCGATCTCTGGCGCGTGCCTGCCCAGGGCGGTGCGGCTTACCGGCTAACGGCGCTGCCCGGCGAGGAGATCAATCCGCGCATCTCGCCTGACGGCAAGTGGCTGGCCTTCTCGTCCAACCAATATGGCAACCAAGATGTGTTTGTCATGCCCTTAGCCGGCGGCAATATCCGGCAACTGACGCATCATGATGCCTCGGACGAGGTGGATGGCTGGAGCTGGGACAGCCAGACCATCTATTTCACTTCAGGCCGATACAACCGCTTTGGCAGTTATGCGGTTCCTGTGGACGGCGGCACCGCCCGGCGCTTGTTTCCGCACTATTTCAATACCACGCATCACGTCGTGGAAATGCCCGACGGAACGCTCCTCTTCAACGACACTTGGGAAAGCTACACGGCAGCCGCACGAAAGCGTTATAAGGGCGCGTTTAACCCAGACATCCTAGCATACCATCCTAAAACGAAGTCGTTTAACCGATTGACAGACTACGAAGGAAAGGATTTTTGGGCCAGCGCCGACCGCAGCGGCAATATCTTTTTCGTGTCGGATGAGGCGAATGGTGAATATAATCTATACACGTTCATCGACGGCCAAAAAACGGCACTGACGACCTTTGACACGTCCATCAAGCGTCCTTTTGTAGCGGCCAACGGACAAAAAGTGGTGTTCGAAAAGGACTACCAACTCTACTTGTATGACGTGGCATCCCAATCCACTTCCCCCATCCCGGTCACGCTTAGCCGCCATGCCGCATTGGACAAGCAACAAGAGTTTGACGTAAAAGGCAATATTTCATATTTCGACGTGTCCCCCGATGGCAAAAAAATGGCCTTCGTATCGCGGGGCGAACTGTTCGTGAGCGACGTCGCGGGCAAGTTCATTCGCCAAATCCCCCTGTCGGGCGAGCGGGTTTCCGAAGTCAAATGGCTGGATGACAACAAAACCCTGATCTTTAACCAAACACACCAAGGATACCTCAACTGGTATACCGTGGGTGCCGATGGAAACAGCGCCGCGAAACAACTGACGCAGGATGCGCGGTCCAACCGTGACATCGCCATGAATCCCGACCGGACCAAGGCCGTTTTCCTAAGCGGACGGGACGAAGTAAAACTTATCGACCTCAAGAACTTGCAGGTTAGCACGGTTGTGCAGGACGAAATCTGGGCTTTCCAAAACTCGGCTCCCTCCTTTTCCCCGAACGGCGAATACATCCTTTTCACGGCGTACCGCAATTTTGAACAAGATATCTTCGTGCACCACCTCGGCACCGGCAACACCCTCAACCTCACCCATACGGGGGTATCCGAAACCTCGCCTTCCTGGTCGCCGGACGGCAAATACATCTACTTCGTCAGCAACCGCACGAAGCCGGCCTATCCGTTTGGCATGCAGGATGCCAGTGTATTCCGGATGGCACTAGACAACTACGACGAACCCTACCGGACCGACAAATTCGACGCGCTGTTTGAAGACAAGAGCCGGAACGAGTCAGGCAAAGAAAGCAAAGAAAAATCAGACTCTACCGGCACGGATGACACCAAAAAAATGACCATCAGCATCAATGCCGATGGCTTGTCCGACCGCATCACGCGGATCAGCCCTTCCTTCGGCACACAAGCCGGCACGCACGTCGTTAAGAAAGGTGACAAAACCTATGTCTTCTACCGTTCTAACCACGAAGGAGGCCGTTTTGGCCTGTACCGGACGATTCTGGAACCATTCGAAAACAATAAAACCGAAAAAGTGGCCGATGGTAATATCGGATTGCTGGTTCATGCCGACAATACGTACTTTTTATTGTCGGGTGGCAACATCAGCAAGTACAACATCGACCAGAACAAAGTCGATGGCGTATCGATGAGCCACAAATTTGCGCGCAACCTGGAAAGCGAATTCAGCCAGATGTTTTACGAAACGTGGGCCGGCATTGAGGAGAACTTCTACGACGGTGATTTTCACGGGCTCGATTGGGCTAAAATCCGCGACCGCTACGCCACCTACCTGCCTCATCTCAACAACCGAAACGACCTGCGCATTCTGCTCAACGATATGCTCGGGGAACTGAACTCTTCCCACCTCGGATTTAACAGCTCGGGGCCCGAAGAACGCCGGCACCTCACCTACACGACCAACGAAACCGGCATCATCTTTAGCGCGGATAACCCCTATCAAGTGGCTCGCCTCGCTAATAAAAGCAATGCTACCCGCAAGGAAGTGGACATACTGCCCGGCGATGTGCTTGTCGCCGTGGATGGTCAGATCGTGGATCCCACCCGCGACCGCGACTATTACTTCACGCGTCCGTCGCTGGCCGGCGAGCTGGTGCTGACGCTAAACCGAAACGGCAAAGAAATCAAGACAACCGTCAGGCCGCAGTCTGGTGGGAGCCTACGCGACAACCTGTATGACGAATGGATATACGGCAACCGGAATCGTGTCGATTCGCTCAGCGATGGCCGTATCGCTTATTCGCATATGAAAAATATGGGTGGCGGCGAGCTGGAACGGTTCCTGCTCGACATGGTGGCGTACGAAAACAAGAAAGAGGCAACCATCCTCGACCTGCGTTACAACACCGGGGGCAACGTACACGATGAGGTGCTCAAGTTCCTCGCCCAACGCCCTTACCTCCAATGGAAATACCGCGGTGGGCAGCTCACCACGCAGAGTAATTTCGGCCCGGCCGCCAAGCCGATCGTATTGCTCATCAACGAGCAGTCGCTCAGCGATGCCGAGATGACAGCAGCGGGGTTCAAGCAATTGGGGTTAGGAAAGATAATCGGCACGGAGACCTATCGCTGGATAATCTTCACCTCAGGCAAGCAACTGGTTGACGGCTCGTTTTTCCGAATTCCGGCATGGGGATGCTATACGCTGGAAGGGCAAAACCTGGAAATGACCGGTGTGGCGCCCGACATCCACGTTGCGAATACGTTTATGGATCGGGTCGAAAACCAGGATCCCCAGCTGGAGCGGGCAGTCAGCGAAATCCTGCAAGAATTATAACATAAAATGCGGCGCAACCCTTCCCCGGTCGGAGGGGTTGCCCGCATTTGTTTCTTCCACAATATCCTCAGGAGACACTCAGTACTTTGACGCCGGCCTTTTCCAACGCCGCTTTCACCGCCTCCAGATTGCCATCGTAAGCTTCTTGATAGGTTTCCTTCGGCGTCCAGGTCCGGACGGCTAGCTTCGCGGTGGTGTCAGTCGTTTCGGCCAGGCGTACTTCGGGCCGGGGTGTGTTCAGCAGCCGGTAATCCGCCTTCAGGACATCGCCAATCACTTGTCGGACCTGACCGAGGTCGGCCTCGGCAGACACCTGAATCTGATACGTGATGCGCCGCCGCGTGATGCTGGAATAATTCGTGATGACGGTATTGGCCAAGGGACCGTTAGGCGCAAATACCGCGATACCGTCCTCGGTACGCATCGTCGTGTACAGGATATCGATCTTTTCGACCATGCCCGCCGCGCCCGTCGCCGTCTCGACATAATCGCCAATCCGGAACGGTTTGAAAAGCAGTATCAGCACACCGCCGGCAAAGTTGGAAAGGCTGCCTTGCAAAGCCAGTCCGATGGACAGGCTAGCCGCGCCCATCACCGCGATAAACGACGTGGTCTTGATACCGATGGTGGAGGCGACCGTGAGAAGCAAGAGGATGTACAAGGATATCTTGATGACACTCAGGAGGAAGTCGCGGAGCGACAAGTCCACGTTGCGCCGTTCGAAGCGGCGGCGAACCAGCTTCAGCGTCAGACGGATCAGCCAGGTACCCAGCACCAACACGACGATGCCCAGCACAATGCTCGGTATTCGTAGCAGTATGGCGTCGGCGAGATGTTCTAATGCGCGTTCAATCTTATCCATAGCGTCGTATAATGCGGAATTATTGCACGTCTTTCAGCAATTCATCGATAGCTTTCTCCAGTTGCTGGTCGCGGCCGCCAGCGATTACCTCCGGCTGATTCTTCACGGGGAACATGGGCACCGTTTCGTTGTTTTCCAGCCACTCCCCAGCCTTATTTTTGACGCTGACCGGCACAGCGCCCCATCGCACGCCGTTAGGCAATAGTTCCCATCCAGCAAAACTGCAGGTGCCCGGCACAGGCATGCCTACCGTCTTTCCGATATTTAGATCCGTGTATCCGCATGCAAAGCAATGGCCGTCACTGTAGTTCGCTTCGTTAAACATCGCCAGCGTGGGCTTGGTCCAACGAAACGTCGGCTCATAGCCGACGGAACGTTCCTCGGTGGCATAATCCAAAAATTTCTCTCCGGTGAAGAACATCGCCAAATCAGCGACCAAATCGCCACCGCCGTTGAAACGGGTATCCACGATAACACCCTTGCGGTCTGCATATTTCCCCATCATCTCCTCATAGGTATTGCGGTACTGCCCGTCGTTCATCCCTGAAATATGGACATATCCCAGCTGTCCGTTGCTGAGGCTGTCTACCTCGGCTTGGTTTTGCCGTATCCAGCGCTTGTAGAGCAACCGGCCTTCTTCGGCCAGGGAAATTGGTTTGACGGTATAGAACTCGCTTTTTCCGGTGGTCGGGTCGCCGATTTCCAACAGGGTGAATTTATCGGCTTTGCGGTTAAGGTAAGCCGCCACGTCCCGTGCTGTGCCAATCGTGTCCCCATCAATGCTGTGGATCACCATGCCCGCTTTTACACGGACGTTTGAGCGGTCCAACGGCCCCTCTTTGATAACTTCCGCAATGCGGATGCCGGGACCCGTGTAGCCATAGTCCATGAAAATACCGAGCGAGGCCGTCGCGTCAGCGTTGGGCACGCTGGAGCTGTATCGCGCGCCAGCGTGCGATACGTTCAGCTCACCGAGCAGCTCGGAAAGCATTTCGGCAAATTCGTAGTTATTGCCGATGTGGGGCACGTATTTGGCATACAGCTCCCGAAGGCCCGCCCAATCGGCACCGTGCATATCCGACGTGTAAAACATCTTCTGGGTACGGAGCCAGACGTGGTCAAAAGCATGCTGGTACGCGGCTTCGGTGTCGACAAACACCTCGCCCTGTATGCTAATGGGATCGCGCTTATTGTTATCGGGATTAATCTTCGTGATGCGCCCGCCACTGAGCAAGTACAGGTTCTTCATATCCTTGTCCCACGCGAGCCGGCCTCCGGACGCGTCCAGCGCGATTTCCATTTTTGTCTCTTTGGTCCGGAGATTGGTACTCCACAGGTTCGTCCCCTTCTCAAAACGTGCGAGGTAAAACAATTTTTCGCCGTCTTTGGAAAGGGCTGCGTCGCTCAGGCTGGACGAATGGATCGTGAGGCGGGCACGCCGATCATGCACGCCATCCCAGTCAATCGTTACGGGTGCTGGCGTTTTTGATTTAGTCGTGTCCGCGCTTTTCGCCGTGTCCCGTTTATTCGCCTTGTCCAATTCCTTCAGCAGAGCAAAATCATCCTTGTCCAAATTGTAGCGTTCCCACCCTTCGCGGGTGAGAAACAGGGTATAGACATCAAGCTGTGAACCGCCGCTATTAGCATGCGATTTCATACCGTCTCGGTTGCTAAACCACAATACCTGCTTGCCGCCGTTGACCCATTTCGGCGTACGATCGCTGTAGCCGCTGCGGGTCAAATTGGTCATCGGGCGCTTGCCCGTGACGTCAAGCAAAGCGACTTCGGCATTCGCCATCGTAGGGCGATACGTCGCCAGCAACCATTGGCTATCCGGGCTCCATTCGAAATACTGATCCCCGTCTTGCATGTGGAAAAGCTGGTCCGGCGTCAGTAGCGTGACGGTATCCTTGCTGTCCAGGTCGAGCACCTTCAGCGTCCGCCGGTTTTCGATAAACGCCAGCTTCTTGCCATCGGGCGACAGGCTAGGCTGGTAATTGTCGTGTGGGTTGCTCAGCAAGGGTGTTTCATCGATCACCGTTGCCGCATAGAAAAAGGGCTCACTGTCGCGCCGCTTCTTTGCTTGGAAAATCTGCCAACGTCCGTCGCGTTCACTGGCATAAACAATGGACTTCCCGTCTGGTGCAAATTCGACAAACCGTTCTTGCTCAGGCGTGTTCGTAATCCGCTTGGTCAGTTTGCCTTCAACCGAGGTCACGAAGACCTCGCCTTGGGCGATAAAAGCGATTTCCTTGCCATCCGGCGAAATCGACATCTCCCGTACATCATTGCCAATGGGTGCATATCGCTGCGTATTGGCCACCTCTTGGGTACGGATCGTCACGGTTAGCTTCTGTGGTTCGCTTCCTTCGCGCAGGGTGTACAGCTCCCCATCGTATGAAAAGCTCATCAGCCCATTAGTTGCCCGGCTTAGAAACCGTACGGGATGGGTATCCAGGTGCGTCAGTTGCGTACGGGTGCTGGGTGCGGTCACGTTCATCTTATGGACATTGAACGTCCCGCTCTCCTCGCTGAGGTAATAAATGCTTTGGTCATCCTCACCAAAAACGGGATTCCGGTTTTCGCCATAGAAGTGTGTCAACTGGGTATGTTCGCCGCTGCCTTTGTCATAAACCCAGATATCGCGGGCAATCGAAGACTGATGATACTTGCGCCATTCGTTTTCGCCACCCTTTTTGTCGTGGTAAATGATGCGTTGCCCGTCGCGGCTTTCCTGCGCATATTCCGCCGGCACGGTCAGGACGATGTCTACGCGGCCACCCGCAACGGGCACCTGGTACAGTTCGGGCTGTGAACCCGTCGGATACTGCCGGTGGCTGGCCACATCTTGCCGGGTAGCGCCGAAAATAACGGAAGATCCGGACGCGTCAAATGAATACGGAAATTCGTCATTGGAATGGAAGGTCAGCCGCCGGGCCCCGCCCCCTGCCGCCGGCATCACGAACACGTCAAAATTGCCAAAACGATCGGAGGCAAACGCAATGCTGTTTCCGTCCTTGCTCCATACGGGCATGAAGTCATGTGCCTCATGAAACGTAAGCTGCTGGGCGTGGCCGCCTTGGGAAGATACGCGGTATAGGTCGCCTTTGTAGGTAAATACGATCGTGGACCCATCCGGCGAAATGGACGGATAACGCGCCCACTGCGGTGTCACTTCCGCCCACGATAACTGTGCGGCGACCATCAGACAAAACGTGCTTACAAATATTCTCATGCTGAAAACCGGAAAAATAAATCTCATATATGGGTGCAATATACGGGTTTTTTTCAGGCTGGAAGCGCATCACACCGACGTGAAATATTTTTTACAAACTCGGATAAAGCCGGTGTATGAAAGCCCGCGGTCCGTAGGGCCCGTTCTCCTGGATAAGGGAACAAAGGACATTTTTTTCGGCCAAAAACAAACAAATCTGGAGATTAGCTGTATATTAGTTGGCTAAAACTACGAACCAACACACTTTATCATGCCAAAAACGAACAGGAGAAATTTTTTGAGGAATACCATAGGCTTGTCTGCCGCTGCGGTCGCAAGCAGCGCCCTAGGGGTTAATCCGCTTAATGCCTTTGTAAGCTGCAGCGGTCCGACGGGCACATCCAGCCAATCGGGCAG
Organism: uncultured Sphingobacteriaceae bacterium; assembly: GCA_964444885.1. Taxonomy (GTDB): domain Bacteria; phylum Bacteroidota; class Bacteroidia; order Sphingobacteriales; family Sphingobacteriaceae; genus CAYRGQ01. The sequence continues at coordinate 8,392 of CAYUIZ010000012.1, forward strand.
TTCGGGCGACATCCTGCAGTTGACCCAGGCGGATTTACCGTATGCGTTTGACGCGCTGGAACCACATATCGATGCCCGGACAATGGAAATCCATTATTCCCGCCATCACAAAGCCTATGTAGACAACGCCAACGGAATCTTGGAAAGCGAAAGCATTTCTTATGATTCGCCCGAAGCATTGCTCGCCAACATCTCCCAATATGCCGACGGCCTACGCAACAATGCAGGCGGCGCATGGAACCATAGTTTCTTTTGGGAATCCTTGCGGCCCGGCACCGAGGGCAACGCGCCAACGGGTGCGTTGGCCGATGCCATTAACGGCGCATTCGGGTCGTTTGACGAATTCAAAGCGCAGTTTAAAGCCGCGGGTCTCGGCCAGTTCGGCTCGGGCTGGGCATGGCTGGTCAAAGATGGCAACGCGCTGAGCATTGGTGGTACGCCCAACCAGGACAACCCCTTGATGGATATCGCTGAGCTGAAAGGAACGCCGCTTTTGGGTATTGACGTGTGGGAGCATGCCTACTACCTCAAGTACCAAAACCAGCGCGGCAACTACATCGATAGCTTCTGGAATATCGTCAATTGGGATTTTGTCGCCGAGCAGTTTGCGTAAGCAAATGGTGGCTTTTCGAGGATAATTATAGCCCTGGTGTTGCACGCCGGGGCTTTTTTGTTGCGAATCGCCTACATTATCGTGCCGGCCCGGGTGAAATAGCGGTAGTACCAGGTATCGCGCAGGTCGCTGATGATAACGCCCTTGCTGGTGGACACGTGAACAAATTTACTGTTGTTCAGGTAAATGCCGACGTGGTCGATATCGTTTTTGCTGAAGGAAAAGAATACGAGATCCCCCTCTTTGAGTTGACTTTCATACTTTCGCTTGACGTGTTGCGCCATATCCCGCGACGTGCGGGGCAAGGCTTTGCCGTAAACACCCTGCATCACCATGCCGACGAATGCGGAACAGTCCATTCCACGCCGGTCCGTGCCGCCCAGCCGATGTGGCACCCCCATCCATTCATCAATCATTTGGTAAAGTGCCGGATTGTCGAGCTCGCCGGATTTCACACCCAGCACCTGGGCATAGCTGTCCAGCAGGCTTCGGGATACGGTCACGTCTTTCGGCGCGCTCGTGGCGTCGGTCAGGATACGTTCGCGCTCACTGCGTTTCCGTTCGGGTTTTTTATACGTACTCCCGTGCGTGGTACCCGGCGGCAGCGCGTTGCGCCGCGTGAGGCATCCGCTCAGCAAAACCGTCGCCGACAGCAGGCCTGCCAATAAGACAAGCCGCGGGTGCATGCGCCAAATGAAGACCTTGTGAATGACCATTGCTAGTTCAAAAGTACATGATTTTGGGAAAAACACAAACACCAAGCGGCTGCTAGGTATGGGTGTCTGCACCTGGGCGTAGGACTAATGGCTCAACGCAGGCTGCATTTCTTCGATATCGACGTCGCCATCTTCGCCGATTTGCGTAAACCGTACGGGCACGACTTCATTGACCAGCAGGGGATCGTACCGTGTACGAACCTTCACATAATTGCGGCTGAAACCGTGCATATAGCCCTCCTTCATGTCTCCTTCAAACAACACCTGCTCGACCCGGCCTAACTGCGACGCATAAAACGCACGGCGCTTCTTGTCCGACAGGATGTGGAGCATCTTGCTTCGGTCGCTCCGCTGCGCTCCGGGTACCGCACCCTCCATCTGAGCGGCAATGGTGTTTTCACGTTCAGAATACGTAAAGACGTGTAAGTACGAGATATCCAACTCGTTAAGAAACTCATACGTATCGAGGAAATCCGCTCGTGTTTCGCCGGGGAAGCCCACAATGACGTCCACACCGATGCAACAATCGGGCATCAGCTGCCGGATGGTGGCTACCCGTTCGGCATACAGCTCCCGCTTATAACGGCGCCGCATCATGCTCAGGACCCGGTTAGACCCCGACTGCAGGGGAATATGAAAATGCGGCACGAAGCGTCGCGACTGGGCCACAAATTCGATAATATCATTGCTAAGCAAATTGGGCTCGATAGACGATATGCGAACCCGGTCGATGCCTTCTACCTCGTCCAGTGCGTGCACCAAGTCGAAGAAGCGGTCTTCGCGCTTGCCTTCCCGGATACCAAAATCACCAATATTCACCCCAGTGAGCACGATTTCCTTGATGCCTGAGGCGGCGATATCCTTGGCTTGGTTGACGATGTCGCCAATGGTGCCGCTCCGGCTTGTGCCTCTGGCCAAGGGAATGGTACAGAACGTGCAGGAATAATCGCAACCATCTTGCACCTTGAGGAAGGTACGGGTGCGGTCGCCCATGGAAAATGCCGGCACGAACACGTTGGTTTCAGCAATCGGCGCATTGTGCACGACCGCTTTCGGCTTTTTGGTCAGGTCGTCGATGTGTTCGACGATATTAAACTTTTCTGCCGCGCCCAGGACCATGTCCACACCCGGAATTTCAGCGATTTCCGTTGGCTTTAATTGCGCATAGCACCCCACGATCGTGACGAAGGCATGCGGCGAATGGCGTAATGCTTCCTTCACTACTTTCCGGCATTTCTTATCCGCATTCTCCGTCACGGAGCACGTATTAATCACGTAAACGTCCACCTTGTCGGTAAACTGCGCGACCGCATAGCCTGCATCCTTGAAAATTCGCCCAATAGACGAGGTTTCCGAGAAATTCAGCTTACACCCAAGGGTATAGAACGCTACTTTTTTTGTGGCCATGGGCTGCAAAAATACACAAATGCCCGCAAATATCCAGCAGTAATCCCGATCGTGTGTGACGTGCCTCCGTTTCAGGCCTATTGCGGCCGAATGAGGACTTCACCGGAAGGAACGGTACGTGCGTAGCACACGGGTAACGCAGGGTAAGGTATGTAACGGAACCGCTTCGGCCAAATTCTTATCTTTGCCCCCATGGAAAAAATGATCGCCGTAGTGCCTCATGCCGGAATCAAAGCTTTCATGAAAGAGAGTGCCCAAAAGCCCGGCACATATAAAACCCTATACCTCGTTTTGGCCAACTTGGCCGGAATGGGCTTTGGTGCACTGCTGTCCTATTCCGTCGTGTTGTGGATCCTCGACGGTTCGCCCAATACAGCCATCCAAGTCGGTGCCGGCATGGCCTTTGGCGTGAGTGCACTTATCATCATCCACGAATGGATTCACGGAGTCGCTTACAAAGTATTGGGGGCCAAAAACGTCTATTACGGCGGCAACATCAAGCAGTTTGTTTTCTACGCGGCTTCTGACGGCGATGTATTGGACGGACGCCAGTTTCGCCTGGTGGCCCTGGCTCCTTTTGTGGTGGTCACGGCAGCCTGTCTTTGCCTGATGCTGCTGATGCCCCAATACCTAGTCGCTTTGTTGACGGTTCTATGCCTGCACACGCTATTCTGCGGTGGCGATTTCCTGTTTGTCCATTTCCTCAGCCAGCACGATCTTAACCGATTGCGCACGTATGACGACCGCGCAAAAGCAGAATCTTACTTCTATTATGTAGATTGATTGCGGGCCAAGGCGGAAATTTACCGAATGGCCGGCCACATAAATTAATAAATAGCCCTATCTTTACCCAATAATCAAATTCAGATTTTCCATGAAGCAATACCTCGATTTAATGCGTCACGTCTACGAGCACGGCACCGAAAAACACGACCGGACAGGTACCGGCACGCGCAGTGTATTCGGCTATCAGATGCGTTTCGATCTTAAAGAGGGTTTCCCGCTGGTCACCACCAAAAAAGTGCACCTGCGGTCGATTATACACGAATTGATTTGGTTTCTGAAGGGCGAAACCAACATCCGCTACCTGAAGGAAAATGGGGTGAGCATCTGGGACGAATGGGCCGATGAAGCCGGCAATTTGGGTCCGGTATACGGATCGCAGTGGCGGTCGTGGCCCACGGCGGACGGCCAGCACATCGACCAGATCAGGCAGGTGCTGGACCAGCTCAAGCACAATCCCGACTCGCGGCGGATTATCGTCTCGGCCTGGAACGTGGGCGAGATCGGAAACATGGCCCTGCCACCGTGCCACGCGTTTTTCCAATTCTACGTCGCGCCCCCTAATCCAGAAAAAGGGGAAACGAAACCCCAGCTCTCTTGCCAGCTCTACCAACGCAGTGCCGACATTTTCCTCGGTGTGCCGTTCAATATTGCCTCGTACGCGCTGCTTACCATGATGGTGGCGCAGGTATGTGACATGGATGCTGCGGACTTTGTGCACACATTTGGGGACGCGCACCTGTACAGCAACCATTTCGAACAAACCGAACTGCAACTGTCGCGAACCCCACGCCCATTGCCCATTATGCGGCTTAATCCGGACGTTACCGATTTATTCGATTTCAAGTTCGACGATTTTACGCTCGAGCAGTATGAGCCCCATCCGCACATCAAAGCTCCCGTAGCCGTTTGATCCCAACCATTATGCAACGTACACCGCGGATTTCGATGATCGTGGCCGCCGCCACTAACCAAGCTATCGGCAAGGACAACCAGCTCCTGTGGCACCTGCCTAACGATTTGCGCTTTTTCAAGAAAACGACAACCGGCCATCCCATTATTATGGGCCGAAAAACCTACGAATCCGTGGGAAAGCCCCTCCCCAACCGCCGAAATATTGTCATTAGCCGCCAGTCCGACTACCAAGCCGACGGCATTGAAACCGTGCAATCACTCGATGAAGCGATTGCATTGGCCGGGCAGGATACGGATGAGATATTCATCGTCGGCGGCGCAGCCATTTATGCATTGGCACTCGACCGAACAGACCGCATCTACCTCACCCGCGTACATGCTTCGCCGGCGGCTGACACCTTTTTCCCCGAATTCGACGAAGCGGCTTGGCTCTTGGTGTCGCACGAGGCGCATCCAGCGGATGACAAACATGCCTATGCGTACTCGTTCCTCGTGTACGAACGCGTTCGATCGCAGGCGGAATAAGCCTTATTTCAATTCGCGTATCCGATGCCTCGCATAGTTGGCATAAGGTTCGTCGGCTTCCGTTAGTTCCTGTTTGAGAAACAGTTCGAAGTGCCGTGCGGCCTGCGCGAGGTTGGTCAGGTCGCGCTCATAGATGATGCCCATCTCGTAGTAATGGATCGGAACCACCGAGAAATGGAAACTCTTCTGATACGTCTTAATCGCATTGGACGGCTGGTTTGCCAATTTATACAGGTCGGCTTTACGGCCGTAGTAGAAGCCCGCATTGGGCGAGATGGCCGCCTCCAGCGCCATGTCCATATACGCCAGCGCTTCCTTGTATCGCTTCATGGTCTTGGCCGACATGGCCATGTAGTAGTAGTCCAGTTCGCCCAGGCTACCATCCGCTGCAATGATGGCCTCGAACTGCTCCAAGCAACCGGTATAGTCCTTCAACGCAAACAGCCCCCTGGCATACTGGCGCAAGACGGGAACGCTTTGTGCTCCCAGCGCAATAATATGTTCGCAGGTGCGTACCATTTCCATATACTGTTCCAAGTGTTCTGAAACTTCCACCCGGGCGTATAACAACCGGCCGTTGTCCGGGTCCTTGGGCAGGGTTTCCCGCAATAAGCTATCGGCGCGCTCATATTGCTCCTGCTCCATGCACATCCGAACCAAGTCCGCCGCCAAATCGATGTCCCTGGGTTGATGGGCGTATGCGTGGGCCAGGTGGGCGTATGCCTGGTCCCATTCGGATTTCCGCCCCATGATCGTCGACAAGGATATGTTCGCGTGTACGTGGTTCGGGTCTATCGCGATGATTCTTCGGAAGTAATCCTCAGCCAAATGGTAATTGAAACGCTGGATGCTCAGGTTGCCCAAATTGGACAGCACGCCGACATTAGCCGAGTCTATCCGGAAAGACTGCCGATAAAACCATGTTGCTTCGGTCAAGTTGTTGGACAGCCGATGGCTATAAGCCAGTTGGGCCAATACGTCCAGATTCGTGCTGTCGCGTTCGTAAAAAGGCACCAAGTAGTCCGTTGCCCCTTTGTAGTCCTGGTTTTGCAAAAGACGGAACACCTTTAATTCGTCATAAGGCACTTCTTGTCCCTTCGCTCCCAGGCTGGCGGCCGTGACAAACACCATGCAGACTACGGCCATTTTGAAATGAAAAATCCAATCCATACGCAAATATAACTAAATACATAGTAACAAAACTAATTGATTAGTCTGTTTTTCAAAAATACGAATATGAGCCCGAAAGGGTGCTTTCCAAACATTTAGGCTGGGAAACTGTTGCATACCTAGCACCAATACAGATAGAAAAATGGATAAATTGAAGAAATTTGAGCTCATGGAGAAGATCGTCCGCGAGCTAGAAGACGTCAAGCGAAGCCAGCAGGCGGTATTGGAAAAAGTGGGCAAAATCGAAGTGGAAAACATCGAGTTGGGCGACAAGCGTCTGGAGAAGATCATGCCCGACATTTACCAACGTACAGCCGATAACTTGGACTCCTTGAGCGAACTATTGGAGGCTTTTTCCGACAAGACGGACAATTTTGCTGAGAAGCATAACGTCGACAAGCTCCGGGAGCAACAAGACATTGATAACGTTTAATACGTTGCGTCACGCTGCGTTCGCGGTGCTGTGGAGGCGTTTACAGCTCGCCTTCCACGCCTAGTCCGAAGAGCGCAAAGTCGTATTTAACGGGGTCAGTCGGGTCTAGGCGCAACAAATTATCGGTGAGTTCCCGGGCGGTCTGCCAATCGGACTGCTTGCGTGTGATCAGCTTGAAATGCCGGGCTACGCGTTCCACGTGCACATCGCAGGGGCAAATCAGCACCGCGGGCGATATGCGTCGCCATAAGCCGAAGTCTACCCCTTGCCCGTCGCGCCTGACCATCCAGCGCAAGAACATATTGATGCGCTTGCACGCCGACTTTTGGGCGGGCGAGCTGATATGCTTATGCGTGCGAATGGGGTAATCCGGCAAGCTGAAGAAGTAAGATCGGAACGCGTTGAGCGCCTTTTCCATCGAAAATTCCGGCTCGGGCAGTTCGTGCGCATAGCAGGCCGCTGACGCGTAGCCCTTGGCATCCGGGGCAGCCTTGGCCGGTTCGACGCCACCCCAGTAATCTGCATTAAATTCTTCCCCCTGCGTGCGAGCCAACAGAAATGCGTCTTCCAAGGAGTCGTAGAGCGTGTAATGTTGCTTGAAAAACGCCATGAAATACAGCAAATCCGTATCGTTAAAGGTACGATGCTTGAATCCCAACAATGCTTGCAAATCGGTCTCTTGGTGGTTTACGACGAAATCGTAAGGCGCCCCATCCATTCGGTCGATGAGCTCGCGGCACTTGTTAATGATCGTTTTGCGCTGTCCCCAGGCCAAAATGGCCGTAATGAAGCCCATTATTTCGATATCCTGCTTGCGCGTGAACGCGTGCGGAATACAAATTGGGTCGTTGGCAATAAACCCCGGCTGGTTGTACTGCGCTACCTTACTGTCCAAAAAGGATTTCAAATCGATCATCCGTTCATCTTGCCTTGCCTCACCTACTTCAGCAACTTCACCTGGTACAAATCTTTCCGCCTGTCTTTCATGGTCTTCACCGTGCCATATTCGTGCAGCTCCCGCAATAGATATAAGTCGACATCGGCGAGCAGGACCATTTCGGTATTGGGCGTGGCTTCCGCACGGATCGCTGTATTGGGAAAAGCAAAATCAGACGGGGTAAACACGGCCGACTGCGCGTACTGGATGTCCATGTTATTAACCTTCGGCAAGTTGCCTACCGCACCCGTAATCGCCACATAGCATTCGTTTTCGATCGCCCGTGCCGCCGCACAGGTACGCACCCGGATGTATCCGTTTTGCGTATCGGTCAGAAACGGGACAATCAGGATATCCATGCCTTGGTCGGCAAGGATGCGGCTCAGTTCTGGAAATTCGACGTCGTAGCAAATCAGTAATCCGATTTTTCCGCAATCCGTATCAAACACCTTAACCTCATCGCCACCAGTCATGCCGTAATATTTAATCTCATTAGGCGTGATGTGCACCTTGCGGAAGCAATCGATCTTGCCACTGCGGTGACAGAGGTAGGACGCGTTGTACAATTTGTTGTTCTCCGGATCGACCACCGGCATGGTACCCGCCACGATATTGACGTTGTAGGATACGGCAAAGGATTGCATTTTAGTCACGATATCGTCGGTCAGCTCAGCCAGCTTGCGCATGGCTTCGATCTCCGGCAGGTCGTTGTAGGGCTGCATCAGCGGCGTATTGAAAAACTCCGGGAACACCGCAAAATCAGAACCGTAATCGCTAACTGCGTCCACAAAAAACTCGACTTGGTCGTAGAAAGCGTCGATATTCTCGAATAGGCGCATTTGCCACTGAACCATGGCTAAGCGAATGGTGCGCTTGGCGGGCGAGGCCGACTTCGACTTGGGTTCGTAGTAGATATTATTCCACTCCAGCAGCGTGGCGTATTCCTTGGATTCCCGGTCTTCGGGCAAATAGTTTTTCAGAATCTTATTGACATGGAAGTCATTCGCCAGCTGAAACGTGAGGGTCGGGTCGTATATTTCCTTGATTTTAACCCGCTCAATATACTGGCGCGGCGTCAGTTCGTGGGCGAACTGGTGGTAGTTGGGAATCCGTCCACCGGCAATGATTCCCCGCAGATTGTGTGCTTCGCACAGTTCTTTGCGTGCGTCATACAGCCTGCGCCCTAGACGAAGATCGCGAAACTCCGGGTGAACGAATATCTCAATACCGTAGAGCACGTCGCCATCCGCATCGTGGGCCGTGAATTTTCCCTCGTCAATGATGTCGTGGTAGGAACCGCCGCTCCACTTTCGGTAGTCGACGATAATGGACAACGCACACGCCACCACCTGCCCGTTTACATCGACGCACAACTGCCCTTTCGGAAAAAGCGTGATCAGGTCGACGATTGTGCCCCGTGTCCACACGCCGCCCGCGGCGCCTTGATAGGCCTCTGTCATCGAATTCCTCAGGTCATTATAATCCTTTTTGGTGAGTTGCCGTACCGAAATATCCATGGTTACATCCATTTTAATTGACAAATTATGCCTAGGCAAAAGCGGGTACTGGTATCCGTTTTTGAACCATGTCAGGCAGGTTTACATGCACCGGGACGCTCACGACCCCAACGCTGGCCAGCAGCATCCGGCGCCCGCATCCCCGTTATCAAACAAAATAGACCCACAAAGGGTTTTATCTGTAAATAACGCTAAAATACCTTACTATGAGAGGATTCTTATTCGTACTGGCTATTCTGCTATTAGTAGTGTGGGCCATCGGCTTGTTTGGATATGCGCTGAAAGGCCTGTTCAATATCATCATCGTTTTGGCCCTCGCGTCCTTTATCCTGGGTTTTTTCAGCAAACGCAAGTAGACGCGTTTGCACGCCGATTGTACGCATACGCACGGCTACGCTTGTGCCGTCGGCCCGCCGAAATTCATCGGGAAGGGAGGCTCATCGTGCCCGTCGATCGTCCCGTGCTGCGCTTCGTATTTCGACAGGTTATCTTTCAACGCATGCATTAGGCGCTTGGCGTGTTCGGGCGTCAGGATCACACGGGATTTCACTTTCGCCTTGGGTAGTCCGGGCATGACGCGAATGAAATCCAATACGAATTCGGTGTGCGAATGCGTGATGATCGCCAAATTGGAATAAACGCCTTCGGCGACTTCCTCGGTCAGCTCGATATTCAGTTGTTGTTGGTTTTCGTTATCTTCCATTATCATTGATATTCGATTGTGTTAAACGTCTGTTTTAGTGGGAGAACGTCCGGAAGTCCTGCCCGGGCTTGATGGTGAGCAACACCTCGTAAATAAGGCGAATTACGTTGTCTACGTCTTCCTTATTGGCCATCTCTACCGTGGTATGCATATAGCGCAATGGCAACGAAACCAAGGCCGAAGGCACCCCGTCATTCGAGTAAGCGAACGCGTCCGTATCCGTACCGGTAGAGCGCGAAGAGGCCTGCCGCTGGAACGGAATAGCAAGCTTTTCAGCCACTTCCACCAATAATTTATTCAGGTTCACCTGCACGGCCGGCGCATAAGACAGCACAGGCCCCTTGCCGCAGGCCAGATCGCCCTGCGAAATTTTGCTGATCATTGGCGTTTGGGTATCGTGGGTCACGTCGGTGACGATGGCCACGTTGGGCTTGATCCGATGGGCAATCATCTCGGCTCCCCGTAGGCCGATCTCTTCCTGTACCGCGTTGACGATATGCAGCCCGAAGGGAAGATTTTGCTTGCTTTCGTGCAACAGGCGGGCAACCTCGGCGATCATAAAGCCCCCCACCCGGTTATCCAGCGCCCGGCCAACGTAGTACCGGTCATTGAGTACCATAAACTCGTCTTCGTAGGTGACTACGCATCCCACATGCACACCCAATGCTTCGACTTCCGCTTTGGAAGTACATCCGCAATCGATAAAAATGTTCTTCAGCGTGGGCGACTGCTCTTTCTCGGAACCGCCGACACGGGTGTGGATAGCAGGCCAGCCAAACACGGCTTTTACCATGCCTTTCTCGGTGTGGATATTGACCCGTTTGGAGGGCGCGATCTGATGATCGGAGCCACCATTGCGAATGACGTATATCAGCCCGCTGTCGGTGATGTAATTGACAAACCAGGAAATCTCGTCGGCATGCGCCTCGATGACCACCTTGTACTCCGCCTCGGGGTTCACCACCGCTACCGCAGTACCGTAGTGATCGGTATAGCTCTCGTCCACGTAGGGCTTGATATAGTCCAGCCAAAGCCGTTGACCCGGCCACTCAAAGCCTGTAGGCGCGGGGTTATTGATATATTTTTCGAAAAATGCGAGTGATTTCTTAGTGACGACGGGTACGTGTTCGGAAGTTTTCTTTTTTTTAGCCATGGACGAGCTTGTGTCTGATGATTTGCTATGTGAATAAGCAAAAATACGAAAAATCGCCCATACCTTCAAGGTGTCGAATGCCGCGACCGGATGCGACGGGCGAAGTTTACCCACAGGGATGCTGCGAACGCCACCACCGTGCAGGCCAGCGTCAGCGCATCCACCAAGCCTGGCGCAGGTCGCCACCCGCTCAGCCGCTCCACGAGGAACGCAATATAGCTGTTGGGCAGCCCCCGCTCGCCCAGCGACTCCAGCACTTGATAGTGCCAATCGGTCAAAAAGCAATACCCAAAGCCTTTCCAAAAACCCAGCACCACCCACGAAAACAGCAGGAGCAGCATACTGTACAGGTGCAGGCGGCGTGTCCTAGGCCACAACCATCCAAACAGGTTGAAAAGCACCAAACCTGTGTGGAAGGCCAAAAAGAAAACATTCAAGCTATGTAGTCCGATCTCTTGCATGGGTGTGGACTTGGGACCATTTAAATCCGATGGGCGCTTGCCGGGGGGTCAATCCAAATAGGCGTACGTTATCCCGTCGCCTCCCCGGTCGGGATGTTCATCCTCGATACGGCTCACCTGGCTGTATTTTCGCAGGTAATCCCGAATAAACTTGCGGAGTATCCCGTCGCCTTTGCCATGGACGATGCGCATGGACGGATAACCCGCCATCAGTGCCCTGTCGAGTTGTTTCTCGATCTCATATAGGGCTGCTTCCGTCCGCATGCCGCGCACGTCGATGTCGGCCGAAAATTCGGAGGAAGCGCCCACGCTCGCTACGTACCCGCTGCGCGGCTTGCCCCCTTTCTTATTCGTGCGGGGCAGGGGCGTCACGTGCGACTTCTTTTGTACGGTACGCAGGTCGCCAATGGCCAAAATCAAGTTGTTCTTAGCAACTTCGATTATTTCTGCTTCGGCTCCTGTCGCTTCGATGCGCACCCAATCTCCGGGCTTGAACTCGACCGGATCTGCCGTCAGGCGGCCCGCAGGCTTCGTTTTCTGGGTATTCGGTTCCTGATGTTTCTGCGATTCGGCACGGAGCTTCTCGCGCAGCGCCTTCGTCTTCACTTTCTCGGCCTGTGCCACTTTGATTTCCGATACGGTATGTTCGACCAGCCGGTTGGCGTCGCGGATAATCCGTTGGGCCTCCTGTTTGGCTTCTGCCAAAATCGATTTCCGGTTTTCGGCCAAGTATGCCTGCAAGGACTCGTTCTCGGCTTTGAGCTGGGCCAATTGCTTTTCCTGCTTCGCCAGCGCGGCCTTTGCGTCCACGACGGCCTTCTTGTCGCGCTCCAGGTCGACCAACAAGCTGTCGACCCGCTTCTGCTGCTTGCCTACCTTTTGCTTGGCCGAACGAAGAATATCACCCCGCATCCCGATTTTTTCAGCAATTTCGAACGCATACGAGCTCCCCGGCTTGCCGGTTTGCAGGATGTACATGGGCCGCATGGCCTCATTGTCAAACAGCATGGACGCATTGTCGACACCATCGGTATTGCTGGCAAATACTTTGAGATTGGAATAGTGCGTCGTGATCACCCCACGGACGTGCTTGCGGTTGAGCACCTCCAACACCGCTTCGGCCATGGGTCCGCCAAAAAGCGGATCGGTGCCGGTACCGAACTCGTCGATAAACACGATGGACCGGGCATGCGCATGTTCCGTGAAATGCTTCATTTTTGACAAGTGTGCGCTGTACGTACTCAGGTCGCTCTCGATGGATTGGTCATCGCCAATGTCAACCAGGAACTGCGTGAAAATACCGACAACAGACGTTTCGTCAGCCGGAATAAGCAGACCAGCCTGCGCCATGAGCTGCAATAACCCCACCGTCTTCAGGCCTACGGACTTCCCCCCTGCGTTGGGGCCGGACACGACGATAATCCGCTGCGCCTCGTCAATCGTTATATTTAGTGGCACGACCGTCTGCCGCTCCTTGCGGAAATTAAGAAACAGTAAGGGATGCCGCGCGTTCACTAATCGAATGGCGGCCTCCTTTGAGAGCATAGGCAGGGTCGCCTCGATGTCCATCGCGAAAAGGGCCTTTGCGCGCACAAAATCCAGCTTGGCCAGAAAATCGTGATATGCCTTCAGCAAGGGCACAAACGGCCGGATGGTGTCCGTCAGTTCGACAAGGACCCGAACCACTTCCCGACGGCGCTCGAACGCCAAATCGCGCAGTTTATTATTCAGCTGGAAAACTTCCTCGGGTTCGATGTAAACCGTTTGTCCCGTCGCAGACTCATCATGCACGAAGCCTTTCACCTTGCGTTTATTTTCAGCCAGCACGGGGATGCACAACCTCCCTTCGCGCACCGTCAGATTGCCATCAGCCGTCCAGCCTTGCTGCTGGGCGTGCTTAAACACCTGGTCGATCCGCTTCCGTGCTTCCTGTTCGGCCTTTGCCATGCTACTGGTGATCTCCAGCAGGCGTGGCGACGCATTGTCTTTCAGCTTTCCCTTGGCGTCGATTACCGCAGCAATCGCCTGGACGATGCCTTTTTCCAGCTCCAGCCCGTCAAAAAGCTGTTCCAAATGAGGATACTCTCCCTGCCGAGCGCCAAAATACCGGATGACCGCAAACACCGTGTTGACCGACAGCATCAAATGGAAAAATTCCTCTTCGGCGAGAAAACCGCCTTCTACTTTAGCCCGCTGGGCCAATGGCCAGATCGGATACAGGTGGTCTGCGGGCAAGGCCGCGTCGTTTTCCAGCAAGGTTTTAAATTCATGCGTCTGTCGAAGAAGCTTCTGAATCTCCTCAAACCGGGTTTGCGGGGCCATCTTGTCGACGAGCCAGCGCCCGGGTTCGCTGCTGCACCGGTCTTTGACCAGTACTTTCACGTCCGAAAAACCTAATTTATCTAATGCGTTGGGCGGGTAAATCATTGCTGGTTTCTGGAGACTGTAGTGGCCGCCGTGGCGACGGGTTAATATCTTCCGGCGTCGATGGCGGCAAGGGCATTTCGGGGACGGCCATTTCGGTCGAGTCGATGGGCATCACGGCTTGGCGTACCCCACCCAGCGAATAGTATAATGCGCGATAAGTCTCGCCGAGGCGAATATCCTCATGTAAGCGCTCGTGCAATGTCTGAGGCGTCACCGGCTCAGCTTTGCCATAAGTTGTATCAGCCGTGGGCACATACAGCAAATAGCGCTTGCGTTCCGCATCAATTCGAAACATTTCCTCCCGGCGCAGGCTATCGCTAACATTTGCAGAGCGGATCGAATCGGCTTGCCGTTGCAGGCGGTAATGCTCGTTTATCGCCTCTTGTTCGGCTTCTACCAGCTTATTCATCCGAGCTTCGATCTGCACGTACATATCCTTCATCAACACGGGATGGCCCGCATAATATTCCACGCTTTGTTGCAAGATAGCGGAGTCGATCCCGTGACGCTCAAAAATAGCACGGTACAGGCTAGGCATCTTGACCCGGGCCGAATCAATCGGCTGTGTCGCGAGCATACCATCGGCTACGTGCACGTCAAAGAGGACATTGGCCATCTCCCCGGGCGGAACGACGCCTGGGGGCACGCGGTCGGTACAAGCGATAAGCAAGAAAGCCATGCCCATCGGCAGGCCCAATTTCCGGGTAAAACGTACGATCGCTGAAAACAGAACCACTCCTGGATTTTTATCTCAAAACTACTTCCGTCCGCGCAGGGCACACAAAGCAGACGCTTTGCGGATGCACAAAGTTTTGTAGTTTTGTGCAAATTTAGCCAAATAAATTGAGAAGTCTCGCGCGAAGACAGGCTGAAAACTGGCAGCATGGCTACTGCCGCCCGACCTGCGTTGAGACATTTATCCCGAGCAAATTATGGCGATAGCAACAAACATAACCTCCATCCGGAAAGAGACAGACCCCTTGGGCATTACGCTGGTCGCAGTGTCCAAGACCAAAACAGTAAGCGATATCCAAGACGCATACGATGCCGGACAGCGCATCTTCGGCGAAAACGTCGTGCAGGAACTGGCCGAAAAGTATGAACAGCTCCCTAAGGACATTCAATGGCATATGGTAGGGCATCTGCAACGCAACAAGGTGAAATACATCGCTCCTTTTATCTCGCTCATACATGGGGTAGACAGTTTTAAGCTGCTGCAGGAAATCAACAAGCAAGCACAAAAACATGACCGGGTCATCGATTGCCTTTTGCAAGTTCGGATTGCGGACGAGGACACCAAATTTGGCCTAGCGTACGACGAAACAATCGAATTGCTGCGGCAAGAGGAGCTGTCCGGCTTAACGCATGTGCGTATCGTGGGGCTGATGGGAATAGCCACCAATACACCCAGCGAACGCGTGGTGAAAGAAGAGTTCTACGAACTGAAAATGTTGTTTGACGGCATTAAGGAAAGCTTTTTCGCGAAGGAAGACTCTTTTGCCATCCTCTCGATGGGTATGTCTAGCGACTACAAGCTGGCCATCGAGCAAGGGAGCAACATGATCCGGTTGGGCAGCACGATTTTCGGCACGCGCGCCTAGCCCCAAACCCGATTCCATGGAAGAAATTATAATCCGCGAAGCTGTCGCTGCCGACTGTCCGCAAATGCTGGAGCTCATTAAGGAACTGGCGCGCTACGAACGCGAGCCGGACGTCGTCACCGTCAGCATGGCGGAGTTTGTGGACGCGGGATTCGGCGAGCACCCGGTTTGGGAGGCGTTCGTAGCCGAATCAGCAGGCCGCATCGTAGGCATCGCCCTTTACTACGTCCGCTATTCGACCTGGAAAGGTCGCCGCCTGTACCTGGAAGACATCGTCGTAACGGAATCCATGCGCGGACGAGGTGTCGGCAAGCAGCTCTTCGAGGAGACACTCAGCCTGTGCAAACGCCGCGGGTACCACGGCATGGTGTGGCAAGTATTGGACTGGAATACGCCCGCCATCGATTTCTACAAAAAGTACGGCGCATCCTTTGATAGTGAATGGCTGAACGCGTCCATCGAAACAACGTAAACGATAATTTATCATTTTTGAGTACCCCCGACATGTACAAACACCTCCCCCAAGCACTGCTTCCAGCCATTCTCATCGTGCTCGCGAGCTCGTGCCAAGGACCCGCCAGCAACAACAACAGTAGCCCTGTCAGCACAGCTGTGGTGCGTGCGGATACGCTCACCTACACGACCGAACGCTACAGGCAGTCCAGCGAACACGTCATGACGACATCGGAGGTGACGGACACCACCGCTTTCAGCGCTTCGTATCCGATGTTTAACGAGCCTGCCCTGGATGAGATTGTTCGGTACGCCCTCACTAATTCGGACACGGCTGGCATAGAAAACGTAGCGAAGGCGTTCATTGCGGAATATGATGAGTGGGTTAATGAAAGTGGTTATGCACACTCATGGTTCAGCCAACATACGATCGCCGTACAGCAAAACACGCCATCCTATGTGTCCTTGATCAGTGATGTCCACTTCTATACCGGGGGTGCGCACGGCAGTTACCATACGCGATTCATTCATTACGACACGAACCGCAAGCAGGAGATGGTCCTTACCGACTGGGTGCATCCCGAACGGATGAACGAACTGGAGGCTGTCGCCGAACGGATTTTTCGGGCCAACGAAGGGATTGCACCTAATCAGGCCCTGGACAGCTATTTTTTCGAAAACAGCCGCTTCAGCCTGCCTGACAATTTTTATATCGCGGACGGCCAGATCCACTTCCTGTACAACATTTATGAAATCAAGCCCTATTCGGAGGGCCAAACCACGCTTTCCATACCGCTAGCCGAAGTTACCCACTTAATGAGTGACGCCGCCAAGCAAGTGCAGGACGAGGTCAGCAGCAAGGAAAACACACTACGATAATCACCAAATCAATGCAAGTATTCAAATTCGGCGGGGCATCGGTCAAGGATCCCCAAGGAGTCATCAATTTAGCCAGTATCATCCGCCGACACGGACAGTTGCCCCTTGTGGTCGTCGTCTCGGCGATGGGCAAGACCACCAATCTGCTGGAAACACTACTCAACGCCTTCGTCAATCGCCAGGAGGACACGTTCGATATTTTGGATCAGGTAAAAAACTACCACTACGCGATTGCTGCCGAGCTGTTTCAAGACCCCGCGCATCCGGTCCACGACGAATTGTCGAACCTGTTCGTTGAAATCGAATGGATTCTGGAAGAGGAGCCACAAGATCCCTATGACTACCTGTACGACCAAATCGTTTCCGTGGGCGAATTGCTGTCCACAAAGATCGTTAGCCATTACCTCAACATGCAGGAGATGCCCGCCATGTGGCTGGATGCCCGGGACTATGTTGCCACGGACAACAATCACCGGGAGGCTGCCGTCAACTGGGAAGAGACCCAGCGGCGCATTACAGCCGAAATCCCCCGCTTGCTGGAAACCCACCTGGTGGTTACGCAGGGCTTTATTGGTTCCACGT
The DNA here is from genome assembly GCA_964444885.1 of uncultured Sphingobacteriaceae bacterium. Lineage (GTDB taxonomy): Bacteria > Bacteroidota > Bacteroidia > Sphingobacteriales > Sphingobacteriaceae > CAYRGQ01. The sequence goes on from CAYUIZ010000012.1 coordinate 25,667, forward strand.
CCGAGAATTTCACCACGACACTCGGCCGCGAGGGATCCGACTATTCGGCCGCCATATTCGCTTCCTGTCTGGATGCCGAGTCGGTCACGATCTGGAAAGACGTACCCGGCGTGCTTAATGCCGATCCCAAATGGTTTGACGACACCGAACTCATCCCCGAGCTCTCTTATCTAGATGCCATTGAGCTGACGTACTATGGTGCAACGGTTATTCACCCAAAGACCATCAAACCCCTGCAAAACAAGAATATATCCCTGTACGTACGTTCCTTTATCGAGCATGCGAACGGCGGAACGCGTATTCGCAAGACCAAGGAGACTTTGCCAATTCCGTCCTTTATTTTCAAAGTGAACCAAGTGCTGGTTTCCGTCCTGCCACGAGACTTTTCCTTTATCGTCGAAGACAACCTGAGCGACATCTTTAAGCTCTTTCACAAGCACAAAATCAAGATCAATATGATGCACAACAGCGCCGTCAGCTTTTCGGTGAGCATCGACGATACGGGCGCAAACGTGCAGGCACTAATTGGCGAGCTGAAAGAACGGTTCCAGGCAGAAAGCCAATCGGGACTGGAACTGATTACCATACGCTATTACAACCAGTCCACCATTGACCGGGTTTTGGTAGACAAAGAAATCATTATGGAGCTGAAAGACAGCTACACTTGCCAACTATTAGTCGCCAAGAAAACAAGCGGTTGATCGTACAGATTTAACACTAAAAACACCGTGCTTAGCTTTCGCAGTCCATGAACACGCTCATCCTGACAGAAGCCGTACAGGCCTACCTGCAGGCCCACGCAGACCAGTCGCCAAGCGCGTTGGCCTTAGCCAAAAGTCCCTTTCCGGACGTTCCGTCATCCGTGCTGGCCGCGCAATTGGACGGCATGCAACGGAGCAAGCGCAAACTGCCGCTATGGCATCACACGCCTGGCATCTACTACCCCAGCAAACTGTCGGTGGAGCAGTCTTCCTCCGAAGCTACCGCGCGCTACAAAGCGCAACTGCTGGACGAAAACCAACGCATTATTGACGTGACCGGCGGTTTTGGCGTCGATTCGTATTTCTTCTCAACGCGGGCGCAACACGTCACCTACGTGGAACGCGACCCCGAACTCGCGAAAATCGTATCCCACAACATGCGGGTACTGGGCGCCGAAAACAACGTTACCTGCCTGTCCGGTGACGGCATCAGCCACCTTCTCGACAGGCCGGACGGCACGTTTGATACGGCCTACGTCGATCCTTCCCGGCGGGTGGCCGGCAAAAAAGTCTTTCGCCTGGGCGACTGCGAACCCGATATCGAAGCCCTGCACACCGCGTTGCTCACTAAGACCCGGTGTGTGCTGGTCAAGGCAGCTCCCCTACTCGACATCAGTGCTTCACTTGAACAATTAACACAAGTAAATACTGTTTATATACTGAGTATCAACAATGAGTGTAAAGAAATATTATTCTTGTTGCAACGAGGATTTAGGGGTACACCTACCCTCGTGGCCAGCATGCTAAACCCCGCCGGCGAAGTGCGCCAGCAGTTCCACTTCCAGCCTGAGGAAGAACGCGAGGCCCGCGCCATCCTCGGCACGCCAGCACGCTATCTGTACGAACCCGACGCAGCGGTAATGAAATCCGGTGCCTACAAGCTCGTGGGGATCCGCTACGGACTGCAAAAGCTGCACACCAATACGCACCTGTACACCAGCGAAGCCCCAATTCCGGTTTTTCCCGGCCGCGCATTCCGCATTGATAAAACAGTTCCCTACGCCCAGTTTAAAAAAGACAAAAGCCCGCACGCGGGGAACGTATCGGCCCGCAATTTCCCGCTGAGGCCGGACGAGTTGCGCCGCAAACACCGCATCGGGGAGGATACCAGCCGTTTCCTGTTTTTCTGTACCGAGGCTTCCGGCCAACTCATCGTCATCTTTGCATCAAAATAACGTAGATACTTGGGATTCTTTCCAGACATCGCCATTTTAGCGGATTATGAAGGATATTCACCTGTCGGCCCTCGAGCTGTCACTCATCGTGGAGGGCGGCGATGCCCGCGACGCTTTCGAACGCACTGTCGAAGTTGCCCAACACGTTGAGCATCTCGGATATAAACGTATTTGGCTTGCCGAGCACCACAATATGGAGTTCGTTGCCAGTTCATCGCCGGCACTCCTGATCGGCCATGTAGCGGGCCAAACCCACTCCATTCGGGTGGGTTCGGGCGGCGTCATGCTGCCCAATCACGCCCCGCTGGCCGTTGCCGAGCAATTCGGAACGTTGGAAACGCTCTATCCTGGCCGCATCGACCTGGGCTTGGGCCGTGCCCCCGGCACCGACCCAGCCACGGCTATGGCATTGCGCCGCAACAACATGCAGACGCCGCATCACTTCCCTTCCGAAATCAGGGAGCTACAGGACTATTTCAGCACGAATAATCGCCACGCGCGGGTACGGGCATTCCCTGCGGAAGGCAAGGAAATCCCGTTGTACATTCTCGGATCCAGTACAGACAGCGCGTTCCTCGCCGCCGAAATGGGGCTCCCCTACGCCTTTGCCTCACACTTCGCACCGGCACACTTCGGACGGGCCATCGACATCTACCGGCGCAATTTCAAGCCGTCACAATGGCTGGAAAAACCCTATTTGATTGCCTGCGTTAACGTTATCGCGGCGGACACGGATGAGGAGGCCAACGAATTAGCGTCCAGCATGTATCGGATGTTTATCGGGATTCTCACCAACACCCGACTGCCGTTGCAACCACCTGTGCCCCAGATGAAGCCCTACTGGAACGACGAGCTTCACGACGCCGTGCAGCAAATGACGGCCTATTCGTTTATCGGTAGCCCGGAGACGCTCGCACCCGACTTGGAAACCTTCATTCAGGAGACCGGCATCGACGAATTGATGACGACCAGCAACATCTATGAACAGCAAGCGCGGCTAAAATCGTATTCCATCCTGCGGGGGATTGTTCCGATAAAGGATTAACCGTACGGTGCCCTTGTTTTCGCGAAATTCCATTTCGCTGATTTTCCTTGCCTAGGATGGGTAGAATACATACTTTTGGGACATGTCCCAAACAAACCTTTTTGGAAGCATACGCAACTTCTTCAATTCCTCCACCGGCCCCGGCATATTGCTGATGGTCTGCGTCGCCATTTCGTTGGCTATTGCTAACTCGCCATGGGGCGGCGCCTACGAATCCCTTCTGGCCACGGAAATTGGCCACCATTCAGAAAACATCCATTTGCGTTACCCCGTATTGCTGTGGGTCAATGACGGCCTTATGGTGATTTTCTTCTTGCTTGTGGGCTTGGAGATCAAGCGCGAGTTGGTCGGTGGCGAGCTCTCCTCGCCTAAAAAAGCCATTCTCCCTGTCATAGCGGCAGTCGGGGGCGTGCTTGTGCCGGCGCTGATTTACACGCTTTTCAATGCGGGCACCGAAACCGCCCGGGGCTGGGCTATTCCCATGGCCACGGATATCGCCTTTGCCCTGGCTGCCCTCTCGCTGCTGGGCGATAAAGTTCCGTTGTCGCTCAAGGTATTTTTGGCCGCTTTGGCGATCGTCGACGACCTGATGGCTATTCTAGTAATCGCTATTTTCTACTCCACGGAGCTCTATTTTACGTATCTGTATTACGCGTTGGGGTTGTTCGTGCTGATGCTCAGCATGAACCGACTGGGCGTCAAACGCATCTATGCCTACCTCATTCCTGGCGTGCTGATGTGGTATTTTATCCACCACTCGGGCATACACGCGACGATTGCAGGCGTGCTGACCGCACTCACCATTCCGACACGGGCAAACCGCGGTCAGCAAGCACCGCTGATCCGATTAGAGCATCTATTAGCAAAACCAGTCAGCCTGCTAATTATGCCTATTTTTGCACTAGCCAACACCAATATTACTTTCGTGGACGGCATGCTGGGCGGGTTGCTGACACCCCTCGGACTCGGGATTGTGCTCGGCTTATTCTTGGGGAAACCGATCGGAATCTTTGTCCTGTCGTGGTTATCCGTCAGGTTCGGGCTTTGTTCCATGCCGAGCAAAGCGGCCTGGATTCACGTTCTGGGTGTGGGGATGCTCGCCGGTATTGGTTTTACGATGTCGATATTCATTGCCGTGCTTTCGTTCACCGGACACGAACTGATCATGGCGGAGGCCAAATTTTCCGTCTTGGTGGCGTCGCTGCTATCCGGTATCTGCGGGTCCCTATTGCTGACAGCCGTTTCTAAACGAAAGCCAAACACGCCGGCGGTGGGCGAAATACCGCCATCACAGCCAAACAACGCATAAGACCCAGCCAAAACGGCCGACCGCGGTCGGCAATCCTGCACATGGTGCGCGCTAGCTGGAACCGAGCAATCGACCATTCGCACTTCATTAGGGATAATGCGCGGATTATTCCGTAGGTTTATACGTCTGCAACACCGTACATGCCATGGCTTCTTTGTTTTTTCGGAATCTGTTTTTCACCATCCTGCAACCCGGTATCATTGTGGGCCTGATTCCGTATTTAATCGTAGGGTCAGCTGCCGACACGGCATGGACAGACGCATTCACGTCCCGGCATTACATTGCCATCGGCATGTTTTCGGTTGGGCTGATTGTACTCTTGGCCTGCATTGTCGGGCTCGCCGTTACCGGCCGGGGCACGTTGTCGCCAGCAGACCCTACGCAAGAACTGGTGATACGCGGCCTCTACCGCTATTCGCGAAACCCCATGTACGTCGGCGTCATGCTGATGCTCGTAGCGGGCAGTCTGTTTTTCATGGACAATGGCTTATGGGTATACACGGTGGCGGTTTTTGTGCTGTTTAACGGTTTTATCCTGTATTTTGAAGAACCGCGCCTGATGCGGGATTTCGGAAATGATTACGCGGTCTACCGAAGGCGGGTCAGGCGATGGCTATAATGGCTGCACGTGGCAAAAAGAAAAGGCTGTATCAAAAGCCCAAAAACGCGGCAACATCAGGGGTGACCTCCTGATATCGCACACCTGCTCCGGCGTTATCGCGTGTGTTGATGGTATGGGGTGTCGGCAAACACCAACGTTTAGGACAGTGGTTGAGGGTCGGGGGAACTTCCCTTGAGGCGGAGTTTGTCTTCGGGCAAGGGCGTAAAAACCTGGTCATCGGTCGGCGGCAAAACAAAGCGTCCCTGCTTCCAGTCCTCTTTAGCCTGCTCGATCCGCTCTCGCCGCGAAGACACGAAATTCCACCAAACAAAACGCTCGCCAAGGGGCTCGCCGCCAAGCAACATCAGGGTTGCTTCTTCTTTGGCGCGGATAAGCGGGTCTACGCCTGGCGTAAAGACAAGCATTTGCCCAGCCGGGTAGGTGACCCCGGAAAGCTCGACACTGCCTTTGACAATGTAGAAGCCGCGTTCGACATGCCCTTTTGGAAGTCCAAAAGTGGCTCCTTGCTGCAAAACCACGTGCAGGTAAAACAACTCCGAATGTGTCTTGACTTCGTTTTTAAGCCCGAAAGCCTCACCAGCGATCAACCGCATCCAAACGCCCGAATCGGTAAAAACGGGCAGTTCGTCGCGGGTATAATTGACAAAAGTCGGATCCGACTCTTCATCCTTTTCGGGCAAGGCCACCCACGTTTGCACCATCTCCAGTCCGCCAGCCAGGGCAGCGGGATCTTCGAACCGCTCGGAATGGGCGATTCCCTTGCCCGCGGTCATCCAGTTCACCTCTCCGGGCTTGATCACCTGTTCCACGCCCAGGCTATCGCGATGGGTCACCTGCCCGTCAAACAAGTAACTGACCGTCGATAGGCCAATGTGCGGATGAGGTATTACATCCAAGGAATTGCCGTCGACGGGAATATTCGCGATGGGGCCTGCGTGGTCCATAAAAATAAACGGACCGACCATACGGCGGAGCCGAAAGGGCAGGATGCGTTTCACTTTCATCGATGGGCTAATGGCGGCGTGGCGGGCTTCTATGACGAGGTCTAACATAGCGCGTTGGTTTTGTGGACAATCATTCCCTTAAGACAAGGGTAGCACCGTAAAGGTACGGAAAAATTGCACGCGTCGTCCCGTCGGCCGACAAACAATCCTTGGGCTAACGACCAATCGGTGCTTTTTCCCCTCGCTAGCGTGCTTGTCCGCCGGTACCCAGTTCTTTTTGGTGATTCAGCCCCCATTGCTGTAAAGCCTGAATAACCGGAGCCAAGGTGTCGGCGTAAGCTGCCTTTTCATAGCGGATTTTTACGGGGTAATCCTCAATCACTGTCCGTGTCAACAAACGGTGCCCTTCCAATTCCTTCAATTCCTTGGCCAGCACCTTGGGCGTAATGCCCGGAATGCTTTTTTGGATGTCGGTAAAACGCGCATTGCCCGCGCCTACCGAAATAATAATGGGCAATTTCCACTTTCCGCTGATGGCACTAAGCGCGTCCCGAACCGGTGTGACGGTGTCGATGCAGCATGCATAGGCTTTTTTCGTTGACATATTATCCGTATTCAAAATCCATTACTCACTTTCCTTCGGGAAAGTACTATACAAAGTAAAGCAAAATTTCACTAACTTTGCGTATCTATTCTGACACTGCAAACGGCGTTGCAAGCAGCGCAAAAAAAAACAAACAGGCACATGGGCAAATCGCACACCGCATATTCCATCTTAGAGCTCGCACTTATCCCCGAGGGCAATACCGTCAAACAAACCCTAAACGATGCTTTGGCTGTCGCGAAGGCGGCGGAGGAAGCCAACTATAAGCGCTATTGGTTCGCCGAGCACCACAATTCGGCCAACATTGGTAGTAGTGCACCCTCGATATTGATCGGCTATGTGGCCGAAAACACGGAACGGATCCGGGTGGGCGCGGGAGGCGTGATGCTGCCTAACCACTCGCCGCTGATCATCGCGGAACAGTTTGGCACGCTGGCACACTTATACCCCCAGCGCATCGATCTGGGACTAGGAAGGGCGCCGGGCACGGACCGCGCCACTGCACAAGCCATCCGTTCGGATTTTATGCACGCCGCGCAATCCTTTCCCCATGAAGTCGCCAAACTGCAACAGTATCTTTCGGCCGACAACCAGCATGCGCCCGTACGTGCCGGAATCGCCGAAGGCACCGACGTACAACTGTATATTTTGGGCTCGAGTACGGACAGCGCCCATTTAGCCGCGAGCAGGGGCCTGCCGTATGCCTTCGCGAGCCACTTTGCCTCCACCCACCTCTTCAGTGCCCTGAAAATTTACCACGACGAGTTCCAGCCGTCCGAGTTTCTAGCAAAACCCTACACAATTGTCGGAATCAACGCCCTGTTGGCCGACAGCGATACGGAAGCCGAGCGCCTGTACACCACGCTCATCCGCATGTTTTTGGGTGTGCTTACGGGAAACACCAATGCCGGGCTCCAGCCGCCGACTGACCTGACGCCAGACCTGCAGGAGGCACTCCAACACCCTGCCCTACAACAAATGCTGAAGTATTCGTTCGTAGGATGCAAGCAAACGGTGAAGACACAACTTCAGGCGTTTCTAGACCAGACCCGCGCCGACGAACTGATCGTCGTTTCCTCCGCCTACAATCACGCTGATCGAATCAAATCCATCCAGCTCTTCGGGGAGGTCATGGCTGAAATCAATGCCGAAAAAGAAGCGGTCAGTTAATCGCATACCCCGGCCAACTCACTCGGCTTACTGCTTTTCAACTAAATACTTCCAGTAACGCTTAGGTACGTGTTTCAGGTGGAGTTTCAGATTGCGGCGTGCTTCGATGTTCGTGCTTTTGAAATACTGCTTCCAAAGCCTTTCGATCTGCTCATTGCGTTCGTCTAATGCGATGGACAAGTTTTGTGTTGACGTTGCCTCCGCAGCGCTGTAGGGTTGCACCTCGGCCACAGCCTGGCCATCATAGTGCATGCCATAGTTTCGCTTTGCATCGTATATGAGCCATCGCTGGTCGGCATATCGGCTGCGGAAAAACGGCACGACCAAGGGCAGGACGTCGCAATCGGGTTCGATGGTGGCCACATACAGTCCATCGGCGCTCTTAGCGAAGCGAACGAAGGCTTTCATCCAGTGGCGTTCCCGCGATACCTTTTTCAGGGTTTGCGAAAAAAACAGCACGTCCCGGTCCCCGTAGTTTTCCAGGGCTCCCGCACCTGCCGTAAACACCTGCTGCGCGACGCGATAGCCGGCCTGCCACGCAGAACGGTCTTCGGAAAGGAAAATGCAAAGAAAGCGCGCCGCTTTCTCCTTTCCCAGCGCTTTCCCCAGCCCCGTGTGCACGCGTTGCGCTTTCGCTGGATTTGTCATGACCTCGCGTACCTGACCAAACAAATCAGACCCACCATCCGTAGCGAGGACCGGCGCGGCATCCCACTCCTTTCGCTCGAAACACTCGAAAAGACCCGTCAAATAACCGGCGTACGTGCCGTCAATTAGGTAATTCATCGTTTGTGCGGATGCATCGTGCTAAAACAAGTTGAGTTGTCCTGTCGGGACGGCCTGGCGGGCGTGCCGGCTAGCCGTGGCCAAAATCGCGCTTCGCACCTGTGCCATCGCAGGCGCACCGAGCACGACAGGCGCATCCGCATAGGTAATGAAGTGCCTCGCTCTGCTGAATGCAAGCCCCATCTTTCGCAATTGATACTCGTATAACCGCCCAAATCGCCTAGCTTGTACAATCTTCAGTGCCGACCGGGTGCCGATGCCCGGAACCCGGATGATATCCCGGTAATCCGCGCGGTTCAGGTCGACCGGAAAATATTGCGGATTGCGTAGCGCCCAAGCCTGCTTGGGATCCACAGCCAAATCGAGATGCGGGATGGCCGGGCTCAGCAGCTCCTCCAGCCGGAAATCGTAAAAGCGCAGCAGCCAATCGGTCTGGTACAGGCGGTTCTCACGCAACAAAGGCGGGGTAGAGCCAATTTGCGGCAAGGAGCTGTCTTCAATGTTAATAGGAATATAGCCGCTGTAATATACCCGCTTGAGACGGTACGCCTGATAAAAATCGGTAGCCGCACGCATAATCTGGAAATCCGTATCGGGCGTTGCGCCGACAACCAGCTGTGTGCTTTGCCCCGCCGGCACAAAAGACGGGACATGCTTAATCAGATTCTTCTCTTCTTTAAAAGCTTGCATTTGCTGGTTCACAAAAGCCAAGGGCTTTTTAACGGAATCATGGTCCTTTTCCGGCGCCACGATTTTCAGTCCCGCCTCAGTAGGCACTTCCAGGTTGATGCTCATCCGGTCTACGTATAAACCCGCTTCCCGAACCAGCTCCTCGCTCGCGCCCGGGATGGTTTTCAGGTGGATGTATCCGTTGTATCGCTCTTCGGTACGCAGTTTCTTCACAATCCGCAACAAACGCTCCATCGTGAAATCGGCGTTCTTGAAGATCCCCGAGCTTAAAAACAATCCCTCGATATAGTTGCGACGGTAAAAATTCATCGTCAAGTCCACCACTTCCTCCGCGGTGAATGCGGCCCGCTTCACATCGTTGCTCCGCCGGCTGACACAAAACGAGCAGTCATAAATACAATGCTTCGTCAACAGAATTTTCAACAAGGATACGCAGCGCCCATCTTCGGTGTACGTATGGCATATTCCCGACTGCGACGCATCCCCAATACCGCCTGTATTCTTGCGCTTACTCCCACTCGAGCTGCAGCTAACGTCATATTTTGCCGCGTCCGCGAGAATGGTCAGCTTCTCTTCTATCCTATACATATTATCCGATTCTTTTATAACTCTCAAAAATACTAAAAATAATAGCAATTTTAGGCGCAGAATTTGCAGTCCTTTCCTTGTATGATTTCAGTACGTCCCAAAGGGGTTTTCTGCGAGGCAGGAAATTTCTATATCGACCCGTGGCGGCCCGTGTCCCTCGCCCTGATTACCCACGGCCACGCCGACCATGCGCGCTGGGGGATGGGAAAATACCTGTGCCATGTGCACACGGTACCTATTCTGCAAAGCCGCATTGCTCCGGATATACGGGTGCAAGGAGTCGAATATGGGCAACCGCTGACGATCAATGGCGTCACGGTATCCTTTCATCCAGCCGGCCACATCATCGGATCAGCACAAATACGGCTGGCATACAAGGGGAAGGTGACGGTCATTTCGGGCGATTACAAATTGCAGGACGATGGTCTTTCGCAACCCTTTGAGCCGGTCCGCTGTCACGAGTTTGTAACCGAGAGCACCTTCGGATTGCCCATATACCGCTGGCCGCCCATCGCGGTGCTGCACCAGCAACTGCGGGATTGGGTATCCTATAACCAATCGGTGGGTAAAACGTCGGTGTTCATCGGATACTCGCTGGGTAAAGCGCAACGGCTGTTGCAAGCGCTAGACGGTGTGGGAACATTGCACGTGCACACGGCCATCGCCAAGCTCAACGACGCTTATGAACGCACTGGCGTGCACTTGCCCGAATATTGTACAATCGATTTCAGCGCGGATGTCCGTCACCTCGATCAAGGAATCGTAATCCTGCCTCCTGCCCTAGCCGATTCGAACGTCATCCGAAATATCCCCAATCGGGCAACAGCCATTTGTTCAGGCTGGATGCAGGTGCGGGGCGCGCGGCGCTGGCGCAGTGCCGACGCAGGTTTTGCCATCAGCGACCACGCCGACTGGCCGGGCTTGCTGACGGCCATTGGGGAAACTGGCGCGGAAAAGGTCTACGTCACCCACGGGCAGACGGCCGTTTTCGCTAGGTATCTGACTGAGCAAGGCATTGTGGCCCAGGAGTTGCAGACAGAATTTGGCGATGTGGAAGAGTCCGCGCCAACCAACGAGTAATCACCGCGCCCATGAAAACATTTGCCCGACTGGTGAACGCCTTGGACAGCACCAACAAAATCACGCAAAAACTGGAGGCGATTGACCGTTTCCTTGTCGAAGCTGACGCCAAGGACAAGCTGTGGTTGCTAGCATTATTTACCGGGCGCCGCCCCAAACGGCCTGTTAACACGGGCTTACTGCGCCAATGGGCCATTGAGGAGACGGGTATTCCCGAATGGCTCTTCCTCGAAGCCTATTCCTCCGTGGGCGATTTAAGCGAAACGATCGCGCTGGTACTCCCGCCTCCCACCCATGCTATCGAGCGTAGCCTACACGCATGGATGGAATTGGTCATCGCGCTGAACAATAAAAATGAAAGCGAAAAAAAAACCTTTGTACTGGAGGCTTGGGCAGGCCTGCCGACCATGGAGCGATTTATTTTCAACAAGCTGCTCGGCGGAAGTTTTCGCTTAGGTATTTCTTCCAAATCGCTTATTAATGGGCTGGCCCAACATTACGGCATCGACGCCAGCACCATTACCCACAGCGTGATGGGAGACTGGAACATGGACGAGGTGACTTTCGATGCGCTAATACAGGGAGCCTATACTGACGCATCGCTCTCAAAGCCCTACCCTTTCTGCCTCGCCTATGCGCTGGAAAAGGACGCGTCCGAATTGGGAGAATTGGCCGACTGGCAAGCCGAATACAAATGGGACGGAATCCGGGGGCAATTTATCAAGCGTCAGGGTGAAGTCTTTATCTGGTCCCGTGGCGAAGAATTGATTACCGAACAATTCCCCGAAATAGAGGAAGCCTTGCTCGCTTGGCCTGGCGACTTTGTTATTGACGGCGAGATCCTTGTTCGCAACAAGGAACAAGTGCTTGATTTTGCAATGCTGCAACGGCGCCTCAACCGCAAGAAAATCTCCAAGAAAACGTTGGCGGAGCTACCGGCAGCGATATTCGCTTACGACTTATTGGAATGGGAAGGAACAGACTGGCGCGAACGGCCGTTAGCGGTGCGGCGTGCCCAGCTGGAAGAACTCTTTCAGCAAAACCCTTCTGATCGACTACACCTCTCCGCGATAATCGACGCGCCCGACTGGGCGCAACTGGCGGCCCTGCGCGAAAAAGCGAGGGACGTCAACAGCGAAGGCCTGATGCTGAAGCACCGTCAGTCGGCCTACCGCACCGGCCGTAAAAAAGGCGACTGGTGGAAGTGGAAAATCGATCCGCTCACCATTGATGCCGTTTTGGTCTACGCGCAGAAAGGCAGCGGCCGGCGGAGCGGCTATTATACAGACTACACGTTTGCCGTGCGCGACGGGGAAAAGCTAGTCACCATCGCCAAAGCATATTCGGGGCTCACCGACAACGAAATACGGGAGGTCAGCCGGTTCGTCACCAAGAATGCGACGGAGAAATTCGGACCGGTGCGCACCGTGCGGCCCGAGCTGGTATTCGAGATCGCGTTTGAAGGCATCGCCGCCAGCGCGCGGCACAAAGCAGGCGTGGCTTTGCGCTTCCCCCGCATCCTTCGGTGGCGCAAGGACAAAACGGCGGACCAAATTGACGATATCGCGAACGTACGGAAACTCATCAAATAACGGAATATGGGCAAAGTTTTCGAAGATCGAACCGGGTACCGCATCATCATGAGCTGGATGGAAAAGAAAGACCAGCAACCTTTCGATTTCCAGCGCCAGGCTTGGTCACGCTACGCCAATGGTTATAGCGGCATGGTTGTGGCGCCCACCGGTTTCGGCAAGACATTTTCCGTCTTCCTCGCCGTGCTGATCGATTTCATGAACCATCCCGAGCAATACAAGCCCGGCCTTAAGTTACTGTGGGTGACGCCTCTCCGCTCCTTGACCAAGGATTTGGCACGCGCGATGGAGGAAGCCATCGAAGAAATCGGTCTTGACTGGACAGTAGGCTTGCGCACCGGCGACACGGATCCCAAAATCCGGCAACGCCAAAACCGCGCGATGCCCGACGTGCTGCTCGCCACGCCGGAGAGCGTGCACTTGCTGCTCGCGCAAAAAGGGCGGGAACGATTTTTCAAAAGCCTTAAGTGCGTTGCCGTCGACGAATGGCACGAATTGCTCGGTACAAAGCGGGGCGTTATGACTGAGCTGGCATTGGCTTATTTGCGTAGCCAGGCGCCCGCCGTGCGAATCTGGGGCATTACGGCCACCATCGGAAATCTGAATGAGGCAATGGATGTATTGCTGGCCGACGACACAAAAAAGGCCAAAATCGTAGCCCGGAAAAAGAAACGCCTGGAAATACTGCCCGTTTATCCTGACGAGGTAGACGTGCTCCCCTGGGCCGGTCACCTCGGAGCGAAATTGGTGGAAAAAGTCGTACCCATCATTCTGGCGAGCAAATCGACCCTCATTTTCACCAATACGCGCAGCCAAAGCGAGCTCTGGTATCAGTTGCTATTGGAGGCGCACCCCGATTTCGCTGGACAGCTCGCTTTGCACCACAGTTCGGTGGATGCCCACGTGCGGCAATGGATCGAAGAGTCCCTGAGCACGGGTCGCCTCAAGGCGGTCGTCGCGACCTCCTCGCTGGATTTGGGCGTCGACTTCAAGCCGGTAGACACCATCGTTCAGGTCGGCTCGAGCAAGGGCGTGGCGCGATTCATGCAGCGTGCAGGGCGGAGCGGCCATTCGCCTTACGAAGTTTCGCGCATCCATTTTGTCCCCACGCATTCCCTCGAACTCATTGAGGTCGCCGCCTTGAAGGAAGCAGTCAAAACAGGCACCATCGAAACACGCGATCCTCTGCCGCTCGCCTTCGATGTGCTCGTGCAGTTTATGGTGACAATTGCTTTGGGCGGCGGCTTTCGCGATGAGGAATTATATGCAGCGGTCAAACGCTCGTTCGCTTTTGCTGAAATGACCGAAGACGAATGGCGCTGGTGCATTCTTTTTATAACCCAAGGTGGGGCGATAGGCAAGCGCTACGAGGATTTCCATAAGGTGACGCGCCGCGAAGACGGCCTGCTCGTAGTAGAAAAACGCCGTATCGCAATGCTGCACCGGATGAATATGGGGGTGATCGTCAGCGATACGATGCTTCGCGTGAAGTTCGTTTCGGGTGGCTACATCGGCATGATCGAAGAATATTTCCTGGCACGGCTAAAGCCCGGCGCCAAATTCGTGCTGGCTGGCCGCGTGCTCGAGCTGGTGCGCGTCAAGGACATGCTGGCTCAGGTGCGCGCTTCGCAAGGCAAGGCCATCGCGCCTAGCTGGCTGGGCGGACGCCTACCTCTGAGCGCGAACCTTAGCCATTTTCTCCGGCAAAAGCTGGCTGCGGCCAAACCGCCAGGTGCCTCGGAAAAGGAATTGCGTTTCCTGCATCCCTTGCTCGACCGACAAAGCGCTCATTCCCACATCCCTGCCGAAGATGAATTTCTGGTCGAATCGATCAAAACACGAGAAGGATACCACCTGTTTATGTACCCCTTTGAAGGGCGGTTGGTACACGAAGTGATGGCGGCGCTTATTGCTTTTCGCATCAGCCGGCGCTATCCCATCAGTTTTTCGATGGCAATGAATGATTACGGTTTTGAGCTGTTGTCGGACTCGGAAATCAAACTTTCGGAAGAAGACCTGCGGGAGGTGTTGGCCAAGGAAAACCTCATGGCCGATGTGCTAGCCAGCGTAAATGCGACGGAGATGGCCAAGCGAAAGTTTCGGGACATCGCCGTCATCTCGGGATTGGTCGTACAAAACATGTACGGCAAGCAACGGAACAACCGTTCGCTGCAATCCTCGTCGGGTATCATCTTCCAAGTGCTCGAAGACCATGAGCCCGGCAGCCTGCTGCTGAAACAAGCTTACACGGAGGTATTCAACCAGCAACTGGAGGAACAGCGCCTCGTGGCCGCTTTTGAACGCATCAGCAAAAGCCATATTGTTTATCGTTTTGCCTCCGGATTCACACCGCTGAGCTTCCCCATTAAAGTAGACAGTCTGCGCCAGTCATTGTCCAGCGAGGATCTCGCATCGCGAATTGCTAAACTGCGGGAACGTACCTTGAAAGCTACTCCAAAATGACCGAACTAACTACGCACGCGATACATTTCGGGGGGAACGAGCTGTGGCTTACCAGCCAGCGGGCAATTTACTGGCCGGCCGAACAGGCACTCATCCTTGCCGATCTCCACTTGGGGAAAGCGTCTCACTTCCGCCAACACGGCATCGCATTGCCGTCGACCGTCAGTGAGCGGGACCTGTCGCGGCTGGACGCCTTGCTAACGCACTACCGCCCCAAACACGCGATTATCGTCGGGGATTTTACCCACGCCGGCGCCAATGCCGAGGTGGAGCATTTTGCCGACCTCCCGGCGAAACACAGCAGCACGTGTTTCACGCTAGTACGCGGCAATCACGACAGGCTTCCAGCGTCCCAACTCGCCGCTTGGGGTATGGCGAACTGTCTGGATGATTGGGAACTGCAAAACATCCGGTTTGTGCATGAGCCAAGTAGCGCGTCGATGCCAACAATCAGCGGGCACCTCCATCCCGGAGTCCGGATTCCTTTGCCGCACCGGCGACACATTCAGTTGCCTTGCTATGCCGTGGCCGGACAACAGCTAATTCTACCTGCATTCAGCCTATTTACAGGCTTGGACACCGCATCTGTGCCTGCCAATGCCTCCTGCTACGCGATTTATGACGGCGGAATTTTGGAGATCGGCCCAAGATAAAGTCCACACACGCGATCGGCACTCGCGAAACACCAATAAAAAGGTTAGCGTGCAGCTCCTCGCTCAGCGGTGTTCGCAAGGCTCACCGCAACAGAGAACAGCCAGTACAAAAAGAGAAGGCAGTTGGCGGGCGCCATACTGCCTTCATTCAACCAACCTAACCTGTCATTGGCATTGCGTTCAAACGCTTAATTTTCTATCACGAAAAACTCGACCCGACGATTCCATTGATGTTCTTCTTCTGTACATTCGACGCCCTTGTCACATTGATTGGCCAGCTTGGTAAAGCCGTAACCCTTCGCAACCAATCGGTCGGAAGCAATGCCTTTGCTAACCAGGTAAGCGACCGCAGATTCGGCGCGCCGTTGTGACAACCCCATGTTGTAATTGTGCGTGCCGCGCGAATCAGTATGGGCGCTCAGCTCGATCCGCAGACTGGGGTCACTGTCTAAAAATGCCGCAATCTTATCCAGCTCGATCGCGGCATCCGGGCGAATTGCCGCATCGTCGAAATCAAAGTAAATATTCCGCAGTACCACCACTTCAGCTACCTCAACCGGTTGCAGAAAGATATCCTTGACCAGGGTCATGGTGCTGTCCAAACCTTTGGTGGTGAAACGGAGCGGTTCTATTTGGCGGAAACCCGTTTGTTCTGCACGCAGCAGGTAGTCAGTTTCCTCCGAAAGATTAAACGTAAACTTCCCGTCCCGTGCGGCATTTAAAACGACCGAATCGGCGTCAGCGTCCTGGGGGATCAGCGTAACCAATGCTCCGGACACCGGCAACTTGGTTTTGGCGTTATATACGCCGCCGCCGAGGTCAAGCTGGATGATCTTATCGAGGTTAAACCAGTAGATGTCGTCTGCGCCCTCCCCGCCATTGCGGTTAGAGGCGACGTACCCTTCCCCTCCCGTGGTAAACCGTATCGAAAAATCGTCATGTGGGGAATTGAAGGGAAAGCCTAAGTTCACCGCTGAAAAGTGGTTTTCATGGCTTTCGAGCCGAAAAACATCGAGCCCGCCCATGCCTAGATGTCCGTTAGAAGAAAAATAGAAATCCCCGCTTTCACTCATGCTCGGAAAGCGCTCGTCTCCTGACGTATTGACGGCATTGCCCATATTGATTACTTCGCCCCAGGCTCCATCCCCCTGTCGTACCACGTAGTAGATATCTGTACCGCCCTGCCCACCGGGCATATCGGAAGTAAAATACAGGGTATCGCCGCTCGAGGTCAGGAAGGGATCGCCGACCGACCATTTGGTAATGTTGTTGTAGCGGAAAGGCGTGGCG
>CAYUIZ010000013.1:0-12839 GCA_964444885.1 uncultured Sphingobacteriaceae bacterium
GTGATGATCTCCACATCCGGGATGATCGTGTTGAAGATCATGTCAAAACGGACTTGGTCGTTACCGGCGCCTGTACTGCCGTGTGCTACGTAGTCCGCACCAATCTTTTTGGCATACTGCGCAATTGCGGTTGCCTGGCTGACCCGCTCAGCGCTCACCGATAGCGGATAAGTTGCGTTTTTGAGCACATTGCCAAAAATGAGGTACTTAATGCTGCTGTCGTAGTAATTTTGGGTTTCGTCGACTACGGCATGCGACTTGACGCCCAGTGCGTAGGCACGACGCTCTATTTCGACTAACTCTTCATCCGAAAAACCGCCAGTATTGACGATGACCGAATGCACTTCGAGGTTGAGGTCCTTAGACAGATAGATACAACAAAAGGAGGTGTCTAGGCCTCCGCTGAATGCTAATACTACTTTCTTCATGGTTGGATATTGCGTGTTAGGCAAGGGACCACTGGCGGGTATGGCCTGCCGGTGGCCTGGCCCTTGTTGTTTTCAATGCTTGCCCGCACGGGCCTAAACAGGCTTGGCGTGCCGGCGTTCCCATACGGTAGCGATCATTTTCCGGGTAGATTTCCACAGCCGGGCTTCGATGCGTTTGAGCAGGGAGGATTTTTTGGTAATGGCCTTAAGCCGCTCCTTGGCTTTGGCTTTTTGTTCGATGCGCTCGCGCAGCTCTTTTTCCTTCTCTACCGGATCCCACAGCATGGCGGTGCACATACAGTTTTTGCGTCCCTTCGCCATCAGGATGTCGTAGTTGACGCAGCTCTTGCACCCGTCCCAAAACTCCTCGTCTTGGGTGAGTTCTGAGTAGGTGACGGGCTCGTACCCCAAATCAGAGTTAATCTTCATTACGGCCAAGCCGGTCGTTAGCCCGAAAATCTTGGCTTTGGGGTATTTCTCCCGCGAGAGCTCGAAGATACGCTTTTTGATGGCTTTAGCCAAACCTACTTTCCTGAATTCCGGGCTGACAACCAACCCCGAATTGGCGACGAAATCGCCGTGGCTCCACGTCTCGATGTAGCAAAACCCAGCCCAACGCCCATCGCGGTGCAGCGCGATGACAGCTTTGCCTTCCAGCATCTTTTTGGTGATGTACTCCGGCGACCGACGTGCAATGCCCGTGCCCCGCGCTTTGGCTGACTCCGCCATTTCGTCACATATCTGCTGGGCATACATCGTATGCTTCTCCAGCGCTGGCACAATAATAAATTCTGAAATTACCATTGGTTTAAACGACCCAAATTTTTTAACAACAACGGTCCATTGGACTCCGTTAATAAAACACGACTTGTGAGTGGTCGGCAACCGCGGACAACGGCTACCTTCGCTAGCTGTAGGGAACTGCCCACCTGATTAAGCCCGGGGCAGAATGGGTCGTCGGAGACGGAGAATTGGTCCTTGGGATTTGAAAAATGCACACAATACACTTCTAACCATGCCTGTGAAGGCTTGGACCTGCGTATTGCTGATGACGTGTTTCATTTTCATTTCTTCAACCCTGATGCCTGTTGGCAACGGAACACGCAAAGGTACAAAATTAATTTGCGTTCCTGCAAAAGGGTGGCGCAAAAAGCGCGCCAATTGGCTATAGGGCTAAAATGCGTCAGAAGCGGGTAAAATAAGGCGGCAGAGGCTACCGCAGGCAAATAAGTTTGGTCGATCGTCCAATTCTTCCGACCTTTGTAGCTCATTAATTCATCGCGCAATGGTTCCTACCAGTTGGTTTTTTATTCTGATTTTTGCGGTGCCTTTGATTGCGTTTTTGGTTTGGCTCATGCGTCAAGACAAGCGCAAGGGGATTTGGGGCATCATCATTCTCGCCATCCTGTTGGGGCTGGCCATCTACGGATCACGCATTGGCAGCAAGTCCGCTATTCAGAACTACGAAAACCGCAAGCAAGAAGCTGAAAACACCCGCTAAAGTCCGCGTGAGCTTATAGCACCTGAAGCGACTCGCAAGCCTTTTCGGCCGCTATTTTTTCAGCGCTTTTCTTATTGTAGTCGCGCCCCGTACCAAAGACCTCTCCGTCAATGACTACGTCAATCGTGAATATTTTTGATTTGGCGTCGTCCGGGTTATCGACCGGCACGAAGGTCACTCCCTTGCCCGCTTGCTGGCACCACTCGATTAGCCGGCTTTTGAAATTCGTTTCAGTTTCTTCCAGCAGGTTAATATCCACGTGGGGCTTGATAATGCGTGAGATCAGGAAGTTTTTGGTAAAAGCGTAGCCTTTGTCGAGGTAAACGGCGCCGACCAACGCTTCGAAGGCGTCGCCGAGCAGGGAGCTTTGTTTGCTCGGATAGTGGGTCATGCGCGCGTCGTACTGAATCAGCTCGTTGATGCCGATTTTGCGGGCAAGCTGGTTGAGGTGCGCACGGCTGACGATTTTTGAGCGCATTTCCGTCAGGAAGCCTTCGTCTTTGTAGGGGTATTTTTTGAAAAGAATTTCCGCTACGACTGAGCCAAGGATGGCATCACCGAGAAATTCGAGGCGTTCGTTGCTGTTTTTAGCCCCCGGTTTGATGGGGACGGCAACGGATTTGTGCCTGAATGCGAGCTGGTATAGCCGCATATTACCCGGGACGAAGCCCAAAATATTCTTAAGTGCTTTGACGTAATTTCGGTCGGATGACAGATAGAGCTTGTACAGGTTTGAAATAGGCATGTGGTACTGACTTGCTGTGCCGATACTTCATACGAAAATGTCAAAAACACCGGTCGTATACCCCCGCAACCGCCGCATCGGGGGATTAGTCTTGGTATTTTTTGAAGATGACCGACGCGTTATGCCCACCAAACCCAAACGTGTTGCTCATCGCTGCATTGACGGTGCGTTTCTGAACCTTATTGAATGTAAAATTCAAATTCGGGTCTAGGTTAGGGTCATCCGTAAAATGGTTGATCGTAGGGGGAATCACATCGTTCTGGACAGCCAGGATCGAGGCGATAGACTCTACCGCACCGGCTGCGCCCAGCAGGTGTCCGGTCATGGATTTAGTGGAACTGATATTCAGCGCATACGCATGCTCACCGTAGAGGTCGAGTATGGCTTTGGATTCGCTGATGTCGCCTAGGGGGGTGGAAGTGCCGTGTACATTGATGTAGTCGATATCCGCAGGCGTCATCCGGGCATCGCGCAGGGCGTTGCCCATAACGAGCTTGGCGCCTAGGCCTTCAGGGTGCGGTGCGGTGATGTGGTTCGCATCGGCACTCATGCCTCCCCCGACGATTTCGGCGTAGATTTTAGCGCCACGGGCTTTCGCGTGCTCCAGGCTTTCGAGAATGATCGTGCCGGCTCCTTCGCCTGCTACGAATCCATCCCGGTCTTTGTCAAACGGGCGCGACGCCGTTTTGGGGTCGTCGTTGCGCGTTGACAGGGCATGCATGGCGTTAAACCCGCCAATGCCCGCTTCGTTGATAATGGCTTCCGATCCGCCCGAAATGATAATGTCGGCATATCCCGTACGGATATAATTGAGCGAGTCGATCAGCGCGTTGGTAGAAGACGCACAGGCAGAGACCGTCGAAAAATTCGGTCCCCGTAGCCCATAGCGCATAGAAATGTGACCCGGAGCGATGTCCAGAATCATTTTAGGAATAAAAAAAGGATTGAAACGGGGCGTCCCGTCGCCTTTAACAAAGCCCTGGACCTCGTCGAGGAATGTTTTCAGCCCACCAATGCCCGATCCCCAGATAACCCCGATACGGTTGGTGTCCAGGTTGTCAAAATCAAGCGCTGCATCCTTGACGGCTTCCTCCGTCGACGCCAGTGCATAGTGTACGAATGGATCCAGTTTTCTGGCTTCTTTGCGATCCAGAAAGTCCTCCGCGTTAAACCCTTTCAGTTCGCAGGCAAACTGCGTCTTGAATTTAGAGGCGTCGAACTTCGTGATCGTTTGGGCGCCACTTACCCCTTTAAGCAAATTCTCCCAGTATTCTGGAAGCGTATTACCTATGGGGGTAAGTGCGCCTAAGCCGGTTATTACAACTCTTTTTAGCTCCATGTACAATGACTGGCTGCGTGGCCTTAACTAATATCGGTTAGCTGACGTTTTTTTCCAAATAGCTGATGGCTTGTCCAACCGTGCTGATGGTCTCAGCCTGATCGTCAGGTATAGCTACGTTGAATTCTTTTTCAAACTCCATAATCAACTCTACCGTGTCCAATGAATCGGCGCCTAGGTCGTTGGTGAAGGAAGCTTCTGGCGTAACTTCATTTTCGTCTACACCTAGTTTCTCAACGATGATAGCTTTAACTCTTGAAGCGATGTCTGACATGATCTTATAATTTTAATTGTTAAATAAATCTGTGCAAAGAAAACTAAAATTCATCAAATATCAAACCTTTTTGATTTTTGCAATAATCGATTAGGTTGGCTAATTAGTTTTTATCTCGGTGCCTAATGTACGCTTTTTTATTTATTAACCACCAACCCAAAAGAAGCAAAATGAACCGGCATGCAGGGCGCAGGTATTCGGCGCCTGCGCCCGCCCCGTGGCGCGCCTTGTTTTTGCTTGTTTTTTTTTGAACTTTTGTAGCGCTGATCCCCGGAGGCGGGTTTGCCGCTGGCGGGCGGGGCAAGGGGCTCCTCGCAAACAACGAAAACGTGAAAAAAAGCCAAGTACCACAGGACAAAGGAAGCCTCGCTTCGAAAAACATCACGGAACTCTGTTACGTGGTGGATGAGCAGGGCAATTACACCACGGCCCAAAGTGCAGGATGGGAAGCGAAGAATTTGGCTATCAATGCGTCGATACGGCATATTGAAGAGCGTGTCGCCGAAACCAAGCGGCGCGTGCTGGCGGGCGAACTGAGTCCCATCGCGTATTACATGGAGCTGAGCCGGATGGATTTGCCGTTGCTGGCCAGCTACGTGGGTATTCACCGTTTTTTCGTAAAGCGCCATTTCAATCCCAAGCGCTTCCGC
The DNA here is from genome assembly GCA_964444885.1 of uncultured Sphingobacteriaceae bacterium. GTDB lineage: Bacteria > Bacteroidota > Bacteroidia > Sphingobacteriales > Sphingobacteriaceae > CAYRGQ01. Next base: position 4,938 of record CAYUIZ010000013.1, read on the forward strand.
AAGCTTAGCGCAAGCACCCTGGCCAAGTACGCCAAGGTGTTCGAGATCGAACCCGAACAGCTCACTTCGTTCAACCCCCAAGACGCCGAATGAAGATAGACTTTCAGCACAACCAGTCCGCCCATTGCGAGAACGGCGTCATTTCCAATCTCTTGGCTCACCACGGGGTGTCCATTTCGGAGCCCATGGCATTCGGCATCGGATCGGGCTTGTTTTTTACTTACCTGCCTTTTATCAAGGTCAATTTTGCGCCGGGATTTAGCTACCGGCCCATGCCAGGGGCCATTTTCAATCGAATGGCGCGGCGCCTGGGCATCAAGGTAAAGCACGTTCGGTTTTCTGACGCCAAGCGGGCGCAGGCCACGCTGGAGGAAAAACTGGCGGAAGGCATTCCCGTGGGGCTGCAAGTAGGCGTGTTTAACCTGACCTATTTCCCGGACGATTACCGCTTTCATTTCAATGCACATAACCTCGTGGTCTATGGCAAAGAGGATAGCGAATACCTGATCAGCGATCCGGTGATGGACTATACCACCCGCCTGACGGCTGCGGAGCTGGAGAAAGTACGCTTCGCCAAGGGCGCACTAGCCCCCAAGGGACATCTGTACTATATCGAGCGGATGCCCAGCCAGATGGAGTTGGCGCAGGCCATACGCAAAGGTATTCGGCAGACCTGCAACGATATGCTGGCGCCTGTGCCTATCGTGGGTGTGCGGGCGATGCGGTGGGTAGCCAAGAACATTCGTAAATGGCCGAAGACGATCGGCATAAAAAAAACCAACCACTATCTGGGGCAACTGGTCCGCATGCAGGAGGAAATCGGTACCGGAGGCGGCGGATTCCGCTTTATCTATGCAGCGTTTCTTGCGGAAGCAGCCGAAGTGCTGGGCAACCCCGCGCTTAAAGCCCGCTCTGCCGAAATGACGGAAATCGGCGACGCATGGCGCGATTTTGCGCTTAATATCTCCCGGATTTATAAAAACCGAAAGACCGGCGACGATATTTATGAAATGCTTTCGGACCAGCTGATCCAGCTGGCGGCGCGTGAACAGGCCTTTTTTAAGCGACTGAAAGCAACCCTCTAAGCCAAACCGCCCCGTGTGCTGGATGGCAGGGGTTTCCTTAACTTTCCTTACTTTTGCGGTATGAGCGACATGATACGGACGGCCCATTTGTCAAAACGCTATGCGGGGAGTGAGGCCTACGCCGTGAAAGATCTTTCGTTGACGATTAACCGGTCCGAGATATTCGGCCTGCTCGGGCCGAATGGCGCCGGGAAGACCACCCTGATATCGATGCTCTGCGGCATGCTCAAGCCGACGGCTGGCGAACTGACCATCGACGGGCTGGATTATCGCCGGCATAAGCGCCGCATCCAGCAGCGTATTGGCGTTGTGCCGCAAGAGTATGCATTGTACCCCACGCTGACGGCCCTCGAAAACCTGACTTACTTTGGCAGTCTTTATGATTTGCCGCGCAAGGAACTGCACGCGCGCATTGCCGAAGGCCTTGCGCAAGTGGGACTTGACAAATTCCGGCATCAGCCGGTGGAAACCTATTCCGGAGGGATGAAACGCCGGATTAATTTGCTCTCCGCCATTCTGCACCGGCCGGCCGTGCTTTTCCTGGATGAGCCTACGGTGGGGGTGGATGTGCAATCCAAAAAATCAATCATGGACCTCCTGCGCAACCTGCACCAAGGCGGAACAACCATTGTGTACACCTCGCACATGCTGAACGAAGCCCAGGATTTTTGCACCCAGGTAGCGGTCGTTGATGCGGGGCAAATTGTGCTCACGGGCCGGCCCGAGGAGTTAGTTGCTTCCCATCCGGGCGCCACGAACCTCGAAGACGTATTTGTGGATGTTATCGGAAACCAGCTGCGGGACCATGCGTAAACTCATCGCCTCTACCTACAAGGAAATATTGCTGTTGCTTCGCGATTGGGGTGGGCTGGCCATCCTGTTTTTCATGCCGGCGGTATTGATCATAACGATTACCCTGATCCAGGAGAGTACGTTCAGGGCTGTTGGCGAGTCGCTGCTGCCGATTGTCCTCGTCGATCAGGATCAAGGCGAGATCGGACAGCTCGTGGTGTCGAACCTGGCAGCGCATCCTACGCTGGACCTGGTGATGCATGACCGTAACCAAAACCTCCTTGACGAAGAACAAGCGCGCGCACTCGTTAGCCACGGCGACTATCAGATTGCCATTGTCATTCCGCCAGGAATCAGTGACGAACTCAATGAAAAGGTTGAGCATAACGTCATGGCTATTCTTGACGAACTGTCCGTGATGCCGGAAGATAAAACGCAGTCCGAAGCGGACCGGGTGTGGGATACGAAGGAAATCAACATTTATTTCGATCCAGCAGCCGGGCAGACGTTCCGCAATTCGATCAAAAACAATATTGAAAAGATGCTGGCGAATGTGGAGACCCAAAAGATTTACACGGTGTTCACCGAGCAGATGGGACTGGGCGAGGAACACGACTTGCTGGGCGACAACCTCATTGCGTTTAATGAGATTATTGCGCAGCGCGGCGAGGACGGCATTATTCCGAATGCGGTACAGCACAACGTGCCAGCATGGATTTTATTCGGAATTTTCTTTATTGTCGTGCCCTTGAGCATCAATATCGTCAAGGAAAAAAACTTGGGCACGTATATCCGTCTGCGGACGAGCCCTATTCCGTATGCGCTGATCATGGCGGGCAAGGTAATCACATACAGCGTTATCTGTCTGATCCAGTTTGGGCTGATGCTGCTCATTGCGCGTTACGTGTTCCCGCTTATCGGGCTGATTCCGTTTGAGGCGGGCGATAAGCTCCTGCCCATGACACTGATCGCTTTTGTGTCGGGGTTGGCTGCTATCGGTATCGGCACGCTCATCGGCACCATCGCTGACACGCAGGAGCAGTCGGCGCCATTCGGCGCGATCTTTACGATCATACTGGCGGCTTTGGGCGGCGTGTGGGTTCCCACGTTTATCATGCCGGCGATGATGCAAAAGGTGTCGGCTTTGTCACCCATGAACTGGGGAATATCCGCGTTTTACGATATCATTTTGCGAAACGGCAGTTACTTGGATATCTTGCAGCCGCTATTGTATTTGTTTTTGTGCTTTTTGGCTACGGCGCTGGCTGCCCTTTGGTATGACAAGCGCAAGCGAGCCATCTAACCCCGGTTTATGAAAGACGTGACGAGATTCCGAGTCCGGTTTAGCGAGACAGATCCCTTGGGGATTGTCTGGCACGGGCACTATATTACCTATTTTGAAGACGGCCGCGAGTCCTTCGGCCACACCTTCGGAATTTCCTACCAACATATTCGGGATGCGGGCTTCCTGGCGCCCCTGGTCAAATGCACGTGCGAATACAAGCAGCCGTTGCGCCACGGCGAAGAAGCGACCGTAGAAACGACTTTTCTCAACAACCCGGCAGCTAAAATGGTGTTTGCCTACCGCATCCTCAATAGCCACGGGAAACTCGTGGCTACAGGCGAAACCGTGCAGGTATTCACGGATTTTGAGTCTAACCTGATCTTGGCTAATCCTGCGTTTTTCGAGGCGTGGAAAGAAAAACACGGCTTGCTATGAAGCCCGTCTATTTGCACGGTGACCACATCGTTTCGGCCTTAGGAGACGGAAGCGGCGCTAACTTCGCACAGTTGCTTGCCGGGCGATCCGGGGTGCGTGTTCACGACCGGCCGGATCTGCATACGCGGTCCATTTGTGCGTCGATCATCGACGAACACCGACTTTCGGCGCTAGCTGCGCATGCTGCGCACACCCGGCTGGAAAGACTACTGATACACGCCATCCAGGCGTTGGTGGATCGCTATGATATCCCGCTGGATGGGAAAACCGCCGTGGTGCTGTCGACTACAAAAGGAAATGTCGGCTTGCTCCACAACCCCCGGGCTTCCCACTTTTCGGACGACCGGGTCTACCTGTCGGTGATGGCGAAGCAAATCCAGCGGCATTTCAACTTGCCCCACGACATCCTGGTGTTGTCCAACGCGTGTATTTCTGGCGCGCTGGCGCTGTCGGTGGCAAGGCAATTGTTGCAGGGCAGCCGTTTCGAACGGGCTATCGTCGTAGGAGGCGACGAGCTGTCGCCCTTTATCCTGTCGGGATTCGACGCCTTCCAAGCGATGAGCGAGGAACCTTGCCGGCCGTACGATCGGGACCGCAAGGGTATTAACCTCGGCGAGGCGGCCGTGGCAGCATACGTGTCGGCCGAGCGTCGCGCGGGGAGCGTGGCCCTGCTGGGGGCAGGTTCCTACAACGATGCCAACCACATCTCTGGGCCGTCCCGTACGGGTGAAGGCCTCTACCGCAGCATACAGGCAGCATTGGCGGAAGCAGGCATCGAACGGATGGACTACATATCGGCACACGGAACGGCTACCGTCTACAATGATGAAATGGAAGCGGTAGCCCTCGAACGCAGCGGGCTGAATGACGTGCCGCTGAACAGCCTTAAGGGTTATTATGGACACACGCTGGGCGCCAGTGGGCTGTTGGAAACCGTGATCGGCTGCCAGTGCTTGCGCGAAGGCGTTTTGGTGAGCTCGCCGGGATACGAACAGCAGGGAACCACCGCATCCCTGAACATCATCATCCAGCATCGGCGCCAGCCGCTCGAAACGTTTATGAAACTTGCATCAGGCTTTGGCGGTACGAATATCGCCATGCTTTTCAGAATCATATGAAGACCCTCACCCAACCTTTATATATTACGTCGTCTTGTACGCTCCGTGCCGACCGTATCGCCGTGGACGGGAAGTTGGCATTGGCCAACACCGAAGGCCATGCACTGGGGAGCTGGCTGAAGGACGCCTACCAGTATTTGGGCATGGATTACCCCAAGTTCTACAAGATGGATGCGCTTGCCAAGGCAACCCTGCTCGCAGCCGAATGGATCAGCAAGTCGGTTCGGCTTGGGGGCTCCAATACGCCGCTTGTTCTCTCCAATTATTCGTCAAGCATCGTGTCGGATGCGAAACATGCCGCGGGTATATTCGATTCGGAGGACCCTACGGTTAGCCCGGCAACGTTCGTCTACACGTTGCCAAATATAGCCATGGGCGAGGTAGCCATTCGCCATCAATTGCATAGCGAGAATGTTTTCTTTATTTTTGAACGCTTTACGCCTGAATTTTTGGTGCCCTACGTGGAAGGACTGTTTGAGCGGGGAGGGGTACAGCAGGTTTTGGCAGGCTGGGTAGAGGTCGGAACCAGCGATACGTGCGACGTGTTGTTATACGCTGTATCGCAACGGGGCGAGACGCTCCACACCCTAGAGAATTTAAACGAATTATATACAAAACACTATGAGTGAACTGACGCAAGAGTTGAAGGAGCGGATAATCAAACAGCTGAATCTGGAGGACATCACACCGGAAGATTTGCAGGATGATACACCCTTATTTGGCGATGGCCTCGGCTTGGATTCTATTGACGCGCTTGAGCTGATCGTCATGCTCGACAAAAGTTATGGCATCAAGCTAGCCGACCCGAAGGAAGGGCGCAAGGTGTTTGAAACGATACAAACCATGGCGGACTATATCGAGGCCAACCGGCCATGATGCAAGCCCCTCAAGTTGTCGTCAGTGGCATGGGCATTGTTTCGGCAATCGGCCTAAATGTTGCCGAAAACCTCGATTCGCTTCGCCATGCTCGTTCCGGGGTACGTCCCCTCTCGCTTATCCCTTCCGCCCATCGGGGCAAGCTGCTGGCTGGCGAAGTACCTTTATCGGATGCTCAACTCTACGGCGCCTTAGGAATCCCGGAGGAGGAGGCCTATACGCGGACTGCGCTCCTGGCTTTGCTGGCGATGCAGGAAACGATGGCCCAGGTCGACCCAGGCGATGGCGCCCGGACGGGTCTGATTTCGGCTACGACCGTCGGCGGTATGGATGCTACCGAACGGTACTATGATGATTATTTGGCATCGCCTGCCCATCGCCATTTCATCCCCACGCACCCCTGTGGCCACTTTACGGAGCAGATCGCCCAACGATATGGCATACGCGATTACGTTACCACCATCAGTACCGCCTGCTCATCGGCCGCGAATGCCATTATGCTCGGTACGCGCATGATCAAAGCAGGCGTGTTGGACCGCGCTATCGTGGGCGGGGCAGACAGCCTTTCGAAGTTTACCATCAACGGCTTTAACTCGCTGATGATCTATTCCGATAGGTATTGCACACCGTTTGACGAGCATCGCAAAGGCTTGAACCTCGGCGAGGGCGCCGCATTCCTGGTGCTGGAGTCCGAAAGTACCGCCCGTGAGCTGGAACGCATCCCAATAGGATACGTTAGCGGCTACGGCAACGCCAACGACGCCTTCCACCAAACCGCCTCCTCCGACGACGGGGAAGGCGCATTCCGCGCCATGCAGTCGGCGTTGGAAGTGGCTGGACTGCCGGCAAGCGCGATTGATTACGTGAACGCGCATGGCACCGCGACTCCCAACAATGACCTCAGCGAAGGCAAAGCGTTGGTGCAGCTTTTTGGAGGCCCGGAGGCCCTCCCCAAGTTCAGCTCGACCAAGGCATTCACGGGGCACACGCTGGCCGCCGCAGGCGCCATCGAGGCCGTATACTCCTTGCTGGCTCTCGCCGAGCAGGCCGTTCTGCCCAATTTGAACTACACAACGCCCATTGCCGAATTGGGCATCGTGCCGGAAACAGAATGGCAGGCTGCCGATATTCGTCACGTCATGTCGAATTCCCTCGGTTTCGGAGGCAACTGCAGTACATTGATTTTTTCGAAACATCCATGACACGAACCCTATATATTCAAGGTATTGGAACGATTACCGCACAGCCTGAATTGCTGGATGCGACCGCCGGAGAGGTGCGGCCGTATCAACAGTCGCTGATTCCGGCGGTAGACCCTGATTATAAATCGCTGATCCCTGCGTTGCAGTTGCGGCGCCTGAACAAGAGCATGCGTATGGCGCTGTATGCGGCTCGGGTGGCCATGCGCCAAGCGCGTGTCGAACAGGTGGATGCGGTCATTACCGGTACGGGACTTGGCTGCTTGACGGATTCCGAGCGTTTCGTGCAGACGATGCTCGAAAACGACGAACAATTTCTAAACCCAACGGCCTTTATCCAATCGACGCATAACATGGCGGCGGCCACCATTGCACTGGCTATCGGATGTAAGGGCTATAACATGACTTATGTGCACAACGCCACGTCGATGGAGGCCGCTATTCTGGATACCATGCTGTACCTCAGCGAGCATCCCCAGTCGACGGTGTTGCTGGGCGGGGTAGATGAGCTCGGGATGCGTACGCCACAGTTTTGGGAATATGCCGGTTACTTGGATACCGACCAGCCTCAGGTGCCGACACCGCTCGACTTGCCCGGTACTCCGGGGGAAATAGCATCCGAAGGATCCGCTTTTTTTGCCGTCTCGGCCATTGCAAGGGAAGGCAGCTTGGCTAAAGTGACAGCGGTTAAAACGGCACTCGAGGTAGAGGAAGTACCGGCCTGGGTCAGCCACTTTCTCGTCGAAAACGGTATCGGAACAGGAGATGTAGACCTCGTGATGCTAGGGTACAACGGTGACAACCGGTACGATTCCACCTATGCGGCTTTGTCGGAAGGAATGTTTGCCGGGATGCCCCAAGCGGCGTACAAGCATGTCTTGGGCGAGTACGATACGGTAGTAGCGCCAGGCGTGGCGATCGCAGCGCACATACTCGCCAGCCAGTGTATACCCCGGATTTTGCGGCTTAACGCATCGGAGCCAAGGCAATTGCGCCGCATTTTGCTCTATAATCAGCGGCGTGGAAAAAATCATAGCCTCATGTTGCTCGAAACGGCCGAAGGGTAGGCACAACTCCGGTTTTCGCTGACAGGGATGTCCGTTTGGCGTGTG
>CAYUIZ010000013.1:12939-41291 GCA_964444885.1 uncultured Sphingobacteriaceae bacterium
CGAAGGGTAGGCACAACTCCGGTTTTCGCTGACAGGGATGTCCGTTTGGCGTGTGTAACCAATCCGGCAAGACGTACACGGGGCAAACGCATCTAATTAAAAAAAGATCGTTGCGAGCAAGAGCGCGGGGAATTGGGTTGGAGCGAAGCAATCTCGTCGTCAATCAGGATTGATTGCCTGCCTCGCCAGGTAGGCAGGCAATGACGAAAAAAATTAGATGCGTTTGCCCTGAAGACGTACACAATACGCACTCCCTAATACCCAATATTTCGTACCTTTGCCGTTAGCAATCTCAATAAGACGCTTTTACACTATGTTTCAGAATCTTCAGGATAAATTAGATCGAGCCTTTAAGGTATTAAAGGGGCAAGGGAATATTACGGAAATCAACGTCGCCGAGACGATGAAGGAAATCCGCAAGGCATTGCTGGATGCCGACGTCAACTACAAGACGGCAAAGTCATTTACCGATGACGTTAAGCAAAAAGCACTTGGGCAAAACGTGTTAAGCGCGGTATCCCCAGGGCAATTGCTTACCAAGATCATGAACGATGAGCTGACCGCATTAATGGGTGGTTCGGTGACGGAATTGGAAATTTCCAAAAACCCAACGGTCATTCTCATTGCGGGACTGAATGGTGCGGGTAAGACGACGTTTTCCGGAAAGCTGGCCAAATTCCTCAAGGAGAAAAAGGGCAAAAAGCCCTTGCTGGTTGCTGGCGACGTATACCGCCCGGCAGCAATTGACCAGTTGCAGGTGCTCGGTGGGCAGATCGGCGTGCCGGTGTATGCCGATACCGAATCCAAGGATCCGATTGCCATTGCGGAAGCAGGTGTTGCGGAAGCTAAGCGAAACGGACATAACGTCGTCATTGTGGATACGGCTGGCCGGCTGGCCATCGACGAAGCGCTGATGACGGAAATCTCGGCAGTGAAGGATGCAACGCAACCCCACGAGATTCTGTTCGTTGTGGATGCCATGACCGGGCAGGACGCGGTTAATACCGCGAAAGCATTCAACGACCGCCTCGACTTTACCGGCGTAGTCCTTACCAAGCTCGATGGCGATACCCGTGGCGGAGCCGCCCTCTCGATAAAATCGGTGGTGAACAAACCCATCAAGTTTATCGGTACAGGCGAGAAAATGGAAGCGCTCGACGTTTTCCACCCCGACCGGATGGCGTCGCGGATATTGGGCATGGGCGACGTGGTGTCCCTCGTGGAGCGTGCCCAGCAGCAATTTGACGAAAACGAGGCGGCTGAACTGCAACGCAAGATCCGGAAGAACAAGTTCGACTTTAACGACTTCAAGAGCCAGATTCAGCAGATTAAGAAAATGGGCAACATGAAGGACTTGATGGGTATGATTCCAGGAGTAGGAAAGGCCATCAAGGACGTGGATATCGATGATGACGCATTCACGCCTATTGAGGCGATTATCAATTCCATGACACCGGCCGAACGCGAAAACCCGGACATCATCGATCAGCGGCGGCGGGCCCGGATTGCGAAAGGATCGGGCACGGAGCTGGCGGAGGTCAACAAGCTCATGAAGCAGTTTAACGACATGCGAAAGATGATGAAGCAAATGTCCAATCCCGCGGCAATGTCCCGCATGATGCGTGGTATGCCTAAAATGCCGACGGGCCGGCCATAATCCAGGTTTCGCGGCTCAGCGGCTAATCATCACGCCATTGACGGGGCGGTTCATGCACCGTTGTTGAAAAAATACTATGTAAGCATAGTATTTTTTCTTATTTTTGGGCATAGGTGCTGGGCGCAAGCCTGCACGCGCCGGCGTGCCATGCGCCAGCAGCAAAAACCAATTTTTATGATATTCGAACTTACCGAAGAGCAACAAATGATCCGTCAGGCAGCCCGCGATTTTGCCGAAGCCGAACTCAAATCGGGTGTCATTGAACGCGATGAACAACAACGCTTCCCCGCCGAACAAATCCAGAAATTAGGTGAGCTGGGCTTCCTTGGGATGATGGTTTCTCCCGAATATAACGGGGCGGGCCTGGATACCGTGTCCTATGTGCTGGCTATGGAGGAACTGTCGAAAGTAGACGCATCGGCGTCCGTGGTGGTTTCGGTCAATAATTCCTTGGTCTGTTATGGGCTTGAGAAATACGGCACCGAAGAGCAGAAGGAAAAATACCTCAAGCCTTTGGCAGCAGGCGAAATCATCGGCGCATTTTGTTTGTCCGAACCCGAAGCGGGGTCGGACGCGACTTCGCAACGCACGACGGCAACGGACCAAGGCGATCATTATCTACTCAATGGCACCAAAAACTGGATTACTAACGGGAGCACCGCATCGGTCTATCTCGTGATGGCCCAAACCGATCCCACGAAAGGTCACCGGGGTATCACGGCGCTAATTGTCGAGAAGGGCATGGAAGGATTCGCGGTTGGTCCCAAGGAAAACAAGCTGGGTATTCGCGGGTCAGACACCCACTCCCTCATGTTTACGGACGTGAAAGTTCCCAAAGCCAACCGCATTGGCGAAGAAGGGTTTGGGTTTCGGTTTGCGATGAAGACCCTCGAAGGCGGGCGCATCGGTATTGCCGCGCAAGCCCTCGGCATCGCCGCTGGCGCATACGAACTGGCTAAAGCCTACGCTAAGGAGCGCAAGACCTTTGGCAAGCCCATTGCCGAGCATCAGGCCATTCAGTTTAAGCTGGCAGATATGGCTACCGAAATTGAAGCGGCCCGCTTGCTTTGCCTGAAGGCCGCTTGGCTGAAAGACAGCGGGCGGTCGTATACCCAAGCGAGTGCCATGGCGAAATTGTTCGCCTCGGAGGTTGCCATGCGCACCACGGTGGAAGCTGTGCAGATACACGGCGGTTATGGGTTTGTCAAGGAGTATCACGTCGAACGGCTGATGCGTGATGCCAAAATCACCCAGATTTACGAGGGCACCTCCGAAATCCAACGGATTGTTGTCTCGAGAGGTATTTTGGAAGAATAGGGGGCGCGTGCGGGGATTAGGGCAATAGCTTTTTTTGCATTACGTAGTCGTCAAGCAGGTAGCCGTGGTAGGGCGTGTCGATTTCGGCCACCGTCTCAAATCCATTCCGGCGGTAAAAACCAATTGCCGTTTCATTGCTGCGGTTCACATTAAGCTCCAAGAGAGTTTTTCCGGCGTCTCGCGCCCGCACGGAGATATACTCGATCAGGCGGCGGCCCATGCCTTGGCCCTGGCTTCTCGGACTAACGTAAAGTTTCTCGATGCGCATAATCGCTGGGGCCTCGAGCTTGGTGCGGTATTCGGAAAAACCGAAGGGGACTTCGTCCTGCCATGCAAGCAGGAAATGCCCGCCACTCGCAGCCTGGCGTTGCAACGCGTCTTCGGCATAGATTTGCTCGAGCATCAGGCTGATCTGCCCGTGTGGAATGAAATGCCCGTAAGCAGGCCACCATATTTCGTGTGCTAACTGACTGATAATAGCAAACTGTGCCTCCGTAGCGTGGGAAATGGATATTTCGGCCATGGTCTTAGTTCGTTTCAAACGTTTCGCCTATTACCACATATTTACTGGAGAACGACAACGTGAAAACACCATTTTGGCTCGTGAGGTAGGTGTTTTCCCCGGTTTTATCCAACCCCGTTGGATCCACACCCCCATCGCTTACGTACACCAATTCCCCTGCAGGTTTCCATTTGGCAAATCCCGAACGGACGGGATAGTAGCGCATTCCTTTCGAAAATAGGGTGACAGTGGTCCCGGGCATGTACGAAAGCAGCATACCTGGTTCCGTGTGCGCACAGGCGAGGTAGGCCGCGTGGTGGCCTAGCGTGGCCAAGTGGCGAATAGCCGTGTCCGCGAAGGGCGCACTGGTCTGTATAAACTGGACGGTGTCTTGTAAGGTGGTGGGCGCTTCGTGGCCAATAGCGATATCAATTTTGGTTTGCCGGGCGATGAGTTCAAAGGCTTGCTCACTCGGTACAATCACAGTTGGGCTCCATTCTAGCAGTTCGTGGAGCAGCGTTTCGCCTAACTGATGCCAATCCGCTAAGATCAGCGCAGGCTCTTGGCCTTCCCTAACGATGTGATGTGAAGACATGTTTTACGCGCTATGCTATATTCGTGCACTTCGGAGCAAGGTGCTGTTCTTTTACGCCACGCCAAGTCGCCGCAAGGCGATGTAGGCAAACAAGCCTGTGCCCGTTTCCAGCGCTGCTTCATCAATGTCAAAGGCGGGCGTATGCACGGCAGCGGTTATACCACGTTCGGTATTGCCGGTGCCGAGGCGGTAAAAACAGGCGTCCGCCACTTGGGAATAGTACGCGAAATCTTCGGCCGCCATCCAGATATCCAAATCCAGCACGTTTTCGGCGCCGAGGTACTCTTCGGCAAATCCGCGGGCTTGGTGCGTCAGCGCCTCTTCGTTCACCAGGAAGGGGTATCCGTTGCGGATTTCCAATTCACAGGACGCGCCCATGCTATCGGCGATGCCTTCGGCTATTTTTCGCATCCGCTGATGCGCTTCCCCACGCCATGCTTCGTCCATGGTACGGAAGGTGCCTTCCAGGTAGACTTGGTTAGGGATGACATTGGTCGCTCCCTCGGCGATGACCTTGCCAAAGGACAGAACAGACGGTATGCGGGGATCGGCATAGCGGCTCACAACCTGTTGTAGCGCCGTCAGGATGTGTGCCGTCACCAGCACGGGGTCGATATTCTGGTGGGGCTGTGCGCCGTGCCCGCCTCGGCCCGTTACGGTCATGTACAGCTCGTCGGTCGACGCCATGTACTTTCCGCTCCGGAACCCGACTTGACCCGCGGGAATCATCGGCATAACATGCTGTCCGATGACGGCTTCGGGCTTGGGGTTTTCGAGCACGCCTTCTTTGATCATCAGGCTGGCGCCTCCAGGCAGACGCTCTTCGGCAGGCTGGAAAATCAAGCGAACCGTTCCCGCGAAAAGCGGCGTCAGTTGTTGCAGTATCCGCGCGGCTCCTAAAAGCGATGCGGTGTGGGCATCATGGCCGCAGGCATGCATGACACCTGCATTTTTTGAGCCATAGGAGCGTCCGCCTACTTCTTGGATCGGAAGCGCATCCATATCCGCCCGCAAGGCGACCACACGTTCCGATGGAGACAGTTTGCCGGTAATCTCAGCTACAATCCCCGTATCAGCCATCGCCCGATAGGGGATTCCCAGTTTGTCCAGCTGCGATTTTACGAAAGCAGCGGTCTGGTATTCCTGGAAGGAAAGTTCTGGATTTTGGTGCAGATGCCTTCGGATGGCAATGCTGTCTTCTTGGATTTCCTTGGCGAGTTGCCGTACGTGTTCCTTGATCATTTTAGTGTCGATGCCAATTGCTTAATGGTAGACGAAGATATCTTCGGTGAAAATGAAGACATGGTTGAACTGGCCGCGCAAGCTTTGCATCAGGCGCGTAGCCTCGCTTCGTCCCCGAAAGTCGCCTACTTTCACCCGGTAATTGGGTTGGTCGTAGGTCACGTAGGTGTCGATATCCCTGTATAGCTGCTGAAACCGGGCTTGTTCGGCGTACGCATCATTACGACTGGGGCCCGAGTATATCTGAACCCGGAAGCCTCGCTGCGTGGTGCGCGTGGCGGTCGACTTGTCCACCGGTTGCGATGCCGTGTTGTTACCGGCACCTGCGGTGATGCGTGTGCCGTAGCGGAACTCCTGCAACGTCTCGATCAGCGGATCTTTGACAATAACCACTTGTCCCTTGCGTTGTGCGCTGGCAGACAGGCACGTCAGGCACACCAAAACAACGAGTGAATATAAACCTTTTGCTAACATTTGCCTTCGTGTTAATTTAATGCCCGGCTATGTGCCGTTTGTGCGCTGGGTTAGCCGTGGCAGTTTTTATACTTCTTGCCGCTGCCGCATGGGCAGAGGTCGTTTCTTCCTACTTTTTGCTCATTGCGGATGGGCTGCGTCACCTGTACCTCCCGGGTGTCCTGTGCCGGCGCGCCGCCGCCAGCGCTCACCAGCTCGGGCTTCGAGGTTTGTACGCGGGCCTCTTGCCGAGGCAACGGACGCGCTTCACGTACATCCTGGGGTTGCTGCGTAGGGATCTCACCCTTGAACAGGAAGCTAACAATGTCCTTGTTCATTTCCACAAGCATGGCCTTAAACAGGTTAAACGCCTCCATCTTGTAGATGATGATCGGATCTTTCTGCTCGTACACCGCATTTTGGACAGACTGTTTCAATTCGTCCATATCGCGTAAGTGCTCTTTCCAAGCCTCGTCGATCAGTGCCAGTACAACGCCTTTCTCAAACGACTTGAACACTTCGTGCCCCTCGGTGTCGATCGATTTTTTCAAGTTCGTTGCCACCTGCACGCCACGCAGTCCGTCCGTGAAGGGAACGATGATATTCTCGATTTGTTCGCCTCGTGTAGCAAAAACTTCCTTCAGGAAGGGGAGCGTTTGCGTCGCAATGCGCTGCGCTTTGTTTTTGTAGTGCTCGCTCAGTTGTTCAAACAGTTGTTCCGTCAGTCCAGATGCCGATGTATTGGCAAATTCTTCTTCGGTGATTGTTGGTTCGACGGAGAATAAGCGGATCACTTCCAGCTGGAATTCCTCGTACGAACCGGCCTCTTTCAGGTCGACAACAATTTCTTCCGCTACGTCGTAGATGGTGTTGTTCAAATCCACGTCCAGCCGTTCGCCAAACAGGGCATTGCGCCGTTTGGTGTAGATTACCGTCCGTTGCGAGTTCATCACGTCGTCGTACTCCAGCAAGCGTTTCCGTATGCCAAAGTTGTTTTCCTCGACTTTCTTCTGGGCCCGCTCGATGGAAGAGGTCAGCATGCTGTGTTGCATGACTTCTCCTTCTTCCACGCCCATGCGCACCATGATTTTTGAAATACGCTCGGAGGCGAAGAGGCGCATCAGGTTGTCTTCAAGCGAAACGAAGAACTGGGATGATCCCGGGTCTCCTTGCCGGCCGGCACGTCCGCGCAACTGGCGGTCTACCCGGCGCGACTCGTGGCGCTCTGTACCGATAATGGCCAAACCACCCGCGTCTTTCACGCCTGCCCCCAATTTAATATCCGTACCCCGTCCTGCCATGTTGGTGGCGATGGTCACCGTTCCGGCCTGGCCTGCTTCGGCGACAATGTCGGCCTCGCGCTGGTGCATCTTCGCGTTCAGTACGTTGTGCTTGATGCCCCGCAGCTTGAGCATCCGGCTCAGCAATTCGGAGGTCTCCACTGACGTGGTTCCGACGAGGACCGGTCGCGCGTCTTGGGTCAGTCGCTGTATCTCTTCGGCTACCGCATTGTATTTTTCGCGTTGCGTGCGGTAGATCAGGTCGTGGCGGTCATCACGCTGTATGGGGATATTGGAAGGGATTTCAACAACATCCAGCTTGTAGATCTGCCACAATTCCCCTGCTTCCGTCACGGCGGTACCCGTCATCCCCGCGAGTTTGTGGTACATCCGGAAATAGTTTTGCAAGGTGATGGTCGCGTAGGTTTGCGTGGCATCCTCTACTTTGACGTTTTCCTTGGCTTCGATGGCTTGGTGCAGGCCATCCGAGTAGCGTCGGCCTTCCATCACGCGGCCGGTTTGCTCGTCCACGATCTTCACCTTGCTGTCTTCGATGATGTATTCGTCGTCGCGCTCAAACAGGGTGTATGCTTTCAGCAATTGGTTGATGGAATGGATGCGCTCAGCTTTGACCGAGAAATCGCGCATCAGTTCGTCTTTTTTGGCAACTTTTTCCTCGGTGGAAATGTCCATACGCTCGATGTCCGCAACTTCGGACCCGACATCGGGCATGATAAAGAAGTTAGGGTCTTCGCCCGATGCCGTGATCAGCTCAATCCCTTTCTCGGTTAGCTCAACCTGATTGTTTTTTTCATCGATAACGAAAAAGAGTTCCGCATCGGCCTTTGGCATGTGCTTGCTCTGCTCTTGCAGGTAGAAATTTTCCGTCTTGGTCAATACCTGGCGGTTGCTTCCCTCGCTCAGAAACTTGATCAGTGCCTTGTTTTTGGGCAGTCCGCGGTGCGCACGGAATAGGGCTAAGCCGCCGGCTTCGGGATCGGTATCGCCACTGGCAATGGCTTTTTTTGCTTCATTCAGCACGCCGTGCACAAAGCTCTTTTGGGCATTCACCAGCCGTTCGATACGGGGTTTCAGCTCGTAAAACTCGTGCTCGTCGCCTCGGGGTATGGGGCCGGAAATGATGAGGGGCGTACGGGCGTCGTCAATCAATACCGAGTCCACTTCGTCCACCATGGCAAAATGCAACTTGCGTTGTACGAGCGCCTCCGGTGCCTGCGCCATGTTGTCGCGCAGGTAATCAAAGCCAAACTCGTTATTCGTACCAAACACGATGTCCGCCTTGTAGGCATCGCGCCGGGCCGGGGAGTTGGGCTGATGCTTGTCGATGCAGTCCACTTTAAGCCCGTGGAATTCAAACAAGGGGCCGTTCCATTCCGAGTCACGTCGTGCCAAATAGTCGTTTACGGTCACGATATGCACGCTTTTGCCCGACAGGGCGTTCAGGTAGGCAGGCAGGGTGCCTACCAAGGTTTTACCTTCACCCGTAGCCATCTCGGCGATTTTGCCTTCGTGCAAAACGACACCGCCGATCAGCTGTACGTCGTAATGGATCATCGACCAGGTCACTTCCGTGCCAGCCGCAGTCCAGGTGTTTTTCCAGAATGCTTTGTCGTCTTTAATCTCGATGTGCGGTTTCGTAGTGGCGAATTCCCGGTCGTAATCCAGGGCAGTTACTTCCAATACCGGGTTTTCGGTAAACCGGCGCGCGGTATCCTTCACCACAGCAAACGCCTCAGGTAGAATCTCCAGTAGGATTTCCTCCAGCTTCTTGTCCCAGTCTTTTTCGAGCTTATCGACCTTTTCGTAAATCTCGTTTTTCGCAGCCATCTCCAGGCTAGGCTCCTCCGCGTTGGCGCGCAAGGAACTGATCTCTGCCGTAATGTCTGCCAAGTAGTCTTCGATACGTTGTTTGAATTCAGGGGTCTTGGCACGCAACTCGTCGTTGCTCAAGCCCTGTAGCTTGTCGTATTCGGCCTTGATTTTGTCAACGAGCGGCTGAATATGCTTGATGTCGCGTGCTGACTTGCTACCCAATATTTTACTTAAAAATTTTAACATGGATTATTTCCTTATGCTTCTTGTTATTTCAGTTTACCTCGCTTCACGGCTCAATAATAGCACCAAAATGCGGCTACCGCCAACATGGCAGGTAAAAGGCAAAGTTAGTTATTCCTATCGAATTATCGGTCAACGGATATACAGTCGCAAAAGGCGGAAAACGGCAGGACGCTGGCGATGATCCCCGTATGCGTGCGGCGCAATTCCCGGCCTCGACGATTCCCCCGCTAGGTTTTGCCGGTCGTCGTCATGCTGTGTTTTGAGCCGACACTGGGCCTCCGAATGCTATAACGTTTTCGTAGATACTGCGAAAAAAGCATCGCTAAGCAAGGCTTTTTGCGTAATATTGACGTATAGAAAGAATACATCGCCGAGTTTAGCAAGCAGTTGGACGACTGGATTTTAGCCAAGAAGTGCCGATCTGGAGCGCATCGGACGAACCATTATTTACTGAATTACCTACAACACTGTATCATGAACGGATTACAACAATTTTCTTTAGCGGGCAAGGTGGTCGTGATCACCGGAGCGACCGGCGTACTCGGCGAGTCTTTTGCGTTGGCGACGGCAGCCGCGGGAGCCAAGGTGGCTGTGCTCGGCCGGAACAAGGAGCGGGCGGACGCGCGCGTGGCGGCTATCCGCCAAGCGGGTGGCGAAGCCATGGCGGTTATTACCGATGTGTTAAACGAAGGTGCTGTCAAGCAGGCAGCCCAAGAAGTTTTGGACGCTTGGGGTACCGTTGACGGCTTGGTGAACGCCGCGGGAGGCAATATTCCCGGTGCCACCATCGGCCCCGACCATAATTTGTTTGACGCATCCATAGACGACACGAGACAGGCGGTCGACCTTAACCTGTTCGGCACCGTTATACCCACTCATGTTTTTGGCCGAATCATCGCCGAAAAAGGGAAAGGATCCATTGTGAATATCTCATCGTTGGCCGCCAAGCAGGCAATCACCCGCGTGTTGGGCTACACGATGGCTAAAAGTGCCATCGAGGGTTACACGAGATGGATGGCCGTAGAGTTGGCACGGCGCTACGGCGATAAAGTCCGCGTTAATGCTATCGCCCCCGGCGTGTTCCTTACCGAGCAGAACCGGACCTTGCTGACCAACGAGGACGGCTCCTATACCGACAGAGCCCAACGGTTCGTAAACGGTACGGCGTATGGACGGCTTGGCAACCCCGAGGAGCTAGTCGGCACGCTGATTTACCTGCTCAGCGATGCCTCCACGTTTGTGTCTGGCGAGTCCATCCTGGTAGATGGCGGTTTTCAGGCGTGGACAGGCGTCTAACGTTGCATAGGCGGTCATGGTCACGAACGAGTCCGTAAAAAGAAGGTTGGAACAGGCATGGCGGTGGTATGGCCCCCATACCGATACCGTCACCTTGCAAGACGTTAAGCAAGCAGGAGCCACCGCAATCGTGTCGGCATTGCACCACATCCCCCACGGGGAGGTGTGGCCCGTAGCCGAAATCGCCGACCGCAACCAGCAGATCAGCAACGCCGGATTGCGTTGGTCCGTCGTAGAAAGCGTACCCGTGCACGAAGCGATAAAAACGCGGCGCCCAGACGCAACGGTGTACCTCGACAATTACCGGCAAAGTGTCCGAAACCTGGCACAACAGGGCCTCACCACCATCTGCTACAACTTCATGCCGGTGCTGGATTGGACACGCACACAGCTCGACTGGCCACTGCCCCATGGCGCCAAAGCGCTCTATTTCAATTGGACCGAATTGGCCGTCTTCGATCGGTATATCCTTAACCGCGAAGAGGCAGACAACGACTATCCCGCCCATATCCTGCAACAGGCCCACGCACGGCACAGCAACATGACCCAGGTGCAGCGTGATAACCTGGCTGGAATTATTCTGATGGGCGTACCCACCGAAAAAGGCATTACCCTGGATGCGTTACGTCGTAGCATCGCCGAATATACTGAAATCGGCCGCGACGGGCTCAGCGAAAACCTCGCATATTTCCTCCGGTCCATCGCCGATACCTGTGAGGAACATGGAGTCAAGCTCACCATACACCCAGACGATCCGCCCTATGCCATACTCGGCTTGCCTCGTATCGCATCTTCAAAACAGGACATGCTTCGTGTCTTACAGCACGTCGATCGCCCCTTTAACGGGATTTGTTTCTGTACCGGTTCGTTGGGGGCGGGAGCACACAATGATGTGGTCGACATCCTCGAGGCTGTCAAACACCGCGTATATTTCGCCCACTTGCGCAACATACGCAAGGACCAGGACGGCAACTTTTACGAATCCGACCACCTCGATGGAGATGTCGATATGTATCAGGTGATGCGTATCCTCGCCACCGAAAACCAGCAGCGCGATCAACCCATACCCTTCAGGCCCGACCATGGACACCAAATGCTGGACGACTTGCATAAAACAACAAACCCCGGGTATTCTGCCATCGGCAGACTCCGCGGATTAGCCGAGCTGCGTGGCTTGGAATTAGGGGTACTCCGCAATAATGGATACCCGATCATCAGTGAACATCATTAAAACGGCAATACTATGGCCCATTTCTTAAACGACAACTTTCTCTTGCAGTCCGATAAAGCGCGTGTTTTTTACCACGACTATGCGAAGGATATGCCGATCATCGACTACCACTCTCATTTGCCGCCTGCTGAGGTGGCGCGCAACGAATCGTTTCGCAACCTGACCCATGTCTGGCTGGCCGGCGACCACTACAAGTGGCGCGCCATGCGTACGCTGGGTATCGACGAACACTATATCACCGGCGATGCCGACGACCGAACCAAGTTTCGGAAGTGGGGTGAAGCGGTGCCGTATACCGTACGCAATCCGTTGTACCACTGGACGCACATGGAGCTTAAAAATCCGTTTGGTATCCAGCAACTTCTTGGGCCGTCCACGGCCGAGGCAATCTATGACCAAGCCACCGAACAACTGCAAACTGCGGACTTTCGGCCACGTGGGCTGTTGCGCCATTTTAAAGTGGAAATGGTGGGCACTACGGACGATCCGACCGATAGCCTCGAATACCATGAGCAGCTCCGGGATTCCGGTTTTGAAACCAAGATTCTGCCGTCGTTTAGGCCAGACAAAGCTTGCCAGCTGGGCAAAGGCGACGCCTACCGTGACTATGTCCAGCAGCTTCAGGCCGTATCGGGCGTTGTGATCAATGATCTTGACAGCCTGGTAGCAGCCTTATTGAATCGGATCGACTTTTTCCACGAACGGGGATGCCGCATCGCCGACCACGGCCTGGAACAGATGCCCCGCAAGTCGGCGCGGCATGACGAGCTCGGCTACGTGTTTAAGCAGGTGCTAGAAGGGCAGGACGGCGAGGCGGCCGAATTCGAATCGGACCTAACGTATTTCGTGCTGTTCGAGTTGGGAAAACGGTACTTCGCCAAAGGCTGGGTGCAGCAGTTCCACTTGGGTCCCATCCGCAACAATAATACCCGAAAGCTGCGTCTGCTGGGCCCCGATACCGGTTTTGACTCCATCGGCGATCGTCCGCAGGCCGAGAATATGTCGCGTTTTTTCAATGCGCTGGAAGAAGAAGACGCGTTGGCAAAGACAATCATCTATAACGTCAATCCGGCGGACAACGCGGTGTTTGCGTCCATGCCGGGCAATTTCCAGGGCGAAGGCGTCAAAGGTAAAATTCAGTTCGGGTCGGGTTGGTGGTTTCTCGACCAACTAGACGGGATGACGCAACAGCTGACGGCTTTGTCCAATATTGGTTTGATTAGTTGCTTTGTCGGCATGCTGACGGACTCGAGGAGCTTCCTTTCCTACTCCAGGCATGAATATTTCCGCCGCTTGGTGTGCAACCTGTTTGCAGACGATATCGAAAAGGGACTGCTGCCGGATGACGAGCAATGGATCGGCAAGATCATTCAGGACATCAGCTACAACAACGCGCGCGCATATTTCGATTTGTAAGGCACGCTGCGGGTAGTGAAAACAAAAAAGCCAACATTGCGTCCTGCAATGTTGGCTTTTTTGTCATGTGTATGCGGTCTACTCGTCTTTATCCAACACTTCGACTTCGTAATCCAGGGACATGAAGGGCGCCATACCTGGCGATCCGCCCGTACCTGCCACACCTTGCACGCCATAGGCGCGGGGGCTGGGGGTGAAAAAGCGGATTTTACCACCTTTGCGTATGAGCGGAATGACATCGGGCCAAGAGCTGATCACGCCCCCGTTGAGGTTAAAACTCGCGTCTTCGCCAGAGTCTCGCACGGTACCCGCAGGGTCTTTGAGCGTATAGTTGACATTGACCGTTGAGTCAGCCGTGATTATGTCGCCTGTGCCCGGCGTTATAATTTGGTAATAGATGTTTTCTTCCGTTTTCTCAAAATCGGCCACATCCATGCCCGCACGAGCAATCATTTGGCGCATAACCCCGTCTTCGTAATCTTCAAAATTGTCATGGACAGTAATCACGTAGTCCATCGAAGCGTTGGGCGGAATGCCTAACGAAGGGTTTCCGTTGCGGCCATAGGTAAGTAGGCGCGAAGGAACGATAATACGGATTTTGCCGTTGGTCTGCTGTAATACTTCTTTGACAACCTCCTTGAAATCGTCCCGACGTTCCACAATGGGGTTGTTGGCGGCGCTAGAGCCGAACGGATAATATCCGAAGAAATCCGCATACCGGCTAGCAGCGCTGAGCGTATCGTTAGCTACGTAGCCCCCGTCCAGGCTGCGAATGGTGTACACAACGGGATACTGCTCGCGAAAATCGATATCCCGGCCTGTTCCAGGCTCCAGTACTTCGTAGTACAGGCTGGTCTGCTTGTAACGCGAAACCGACAAGTTGTTTTGGCGGATATACGCTTGGATATTTTCTTCGTCGAGCTCTTCGATCGTCTGGTACGATTTTTCCTCGCAACCAATGGCTAAGAAAAACACAGACGCCATTAATAAGGGAAAAAATTGCTTCAACTTCAGTGTGGTCATGTTCGGATTGGGTACGCTAGTTCGATTAGTTGTTGTTTGTCGGCGCACGGACATCTAGCACCTCGATCGTGAACTCCAGGGGAGAATTGGCCGGGATGGTTCCTCGAGCCTCGTTGGCGTATCCGTAAATGGATGGAGCCACAAAGCGCACCCTAGCACCGGGATGTAATCCGTTGGGGAGTACGCCGCCGATGCTTTCCCCGTCGATAGTCCGTGGGAGAAACATAATCCGCCATGCCGCAATCGTTCCGGCTAGGGACATCTCTAAGCCTTCGTTTGTTTCCCGGCTGTCAAATACGGTTCCGTTCAGCAATTTCCCGGTGTACTTCACCTTCACGATAGGAGCTTCCAGATATGCGCTCGAACCCTCACCCACGAACCTGTACTGGTAGTCTCCTGGCACACCAAGCTCAAGTACCTCGTACCAAATGCCGAATCCTTCTTCAACTTCGTGAAATATCGCGTTAGGGAAATTCTGTTCGTTATAGGCCTCAATGAGTTGCTTGTCTTTCTCGTACTGCAGTTCCGCGTTATACGGTTCCGTCTCTTTCATACATGCTGAAAAACTACCTACGGCGATGAATCCCACCAACAACAAGCCCAACTTTTTCATAATTTTCATTTGTAAAATACTAGTTCGCAAAGTTATCTAAATAATCCGATTATTAAACCAATTAACACTTTTTAACACCGGAAAGTGTGCGGTATATCTACGTTTTTTGGCCCAATCTAAACGATAACGAGTAGGGGCGGGCAAACGCGACAGGCCGTGGCAAAAAAGATTGGAATTGGCTGGGCCATGGCCCTTTATTCGAGGATAGCAAGCAGCTTCTTGCTGTCCAAATACTCGAAATGCCGGCTGATGACGTTAAACTTTTCGTCAAAAACGAGTGTGACAGGCACGGTGAAACGATGTCCCCGGCTGCCCAGGATGAGTGCCAAGTCGTGGAATGCTTTCCGCCGGCTTGTGGCCCGGCTATTGGCAAACACCTGCCCGTCGAACCGCACGGTGTCGGTCGTCTCGGCGTCAAACTGCACGGCATAGTACCCATCGTTTATCGTTTTGGCGACTTGGGGATTGGTGTACACTTCCTGATGCATCTTGCGGCAGTAGGCACACCACTCGGTATGAAAACTAATCAACACCTTCTTAGGCCGGGCATCGAGCGAATCCGACAACTGCTCAAACGTGAGCCAGTTGACCTGCTCGCGCGATTGCGCGGTCGCCGTGGGCATGTTTGCCATAGCGATCGCCAACCAGCCTATATATCCGTATAATGCACTCATGCTTCTAGTGGAAGTGTCCAATCTTCAAGGCCAGGAAATAGGTCCTTGGGCGGCTAGGCCCGTAAACGTAGTCCTGGTCGCGCCGTGGGCCAGAATCGAAATCGCGTTGGTAGCTGTTAAACATGTTTTGCACGCCGCCGCTAAGTTCGATGTTGAAATGGCTCCGCACGCGGAACGTATAACCCAGCCGCAAATTCAGTTCCATAAAATCGGGGGTGTTCTTTAGCTCCATGAATTCCGTACCGGCAACGACATGGGGAGCAACCATTGGTCCGGTGTACACGCCAGTGACGTCGAGGGCAAAATCATTCGTCACCTTCCAGTTGCTGTTCAGGTAGCCGTACACGTTTGGCGCGCGCACGAACTGGTTCACCAAAATTGCGTCATTCTCGTCATCACCGGCAAAGAGCTCTTGTGCTTCGCGGTATTTCGACCGTTGCAGGGTGCCGCCCGCGCTCAGGCTGTAGCTGGATGAGGGAGCAATGCTGAGCTCAATATTGCCGCCCGCCACGTAGGCGCCAGACCCGTTGCGGACCTCTTCCAGCAATACGCCGTCCAGCTCGTTCGTCAGGACGTTGGTGAACGGATTGCGCAGGTCAGTGAGGAAGCCTTCGACCAGCATGTTGAATTGTGTATTCCCAAAATTGCGCGTATAGTTTAACGATGCCGTGTAGGCATTGGAATATTCCGTATCAAGGCTGTCGGAGATCATCGTAAACACCTGTTCGCCGCCCACGGCAGACACGTGCATGTCTTCGTTGAAAGCCTGTGGCGCCCGGAAGCCCCGCGCGTAGCCGCCGCGGAATTGCAGGTCGTCCGTGAAATTGTACAAGATCGTTAGTCGCGGGCTGAATGCGCCGACGCTGATGTCGGATTGGCGATCGAGGTCGCGCAGTCGATATAAGCCGTCGACCATCACGTGGTCGTAGCGCGCGCCGAGCAGGGTGGTCAGCTTAGCCGAAGGCTTCCACTCGTATTGCGCATACACGCCGAAGTTGTTCGTGCGCTGGTCCACCAACCGGTCGTAGCCGGCGATTTCGTCCTGGGTGTTGTTGTGCTGGTACTCCGCGCCCGTGGTGAGCACGTCATTGTCAAAATTGCGGGTAAATTGCATGCCGCCGACTATCGCCAGGTCGTCGGTGGTGCCGTAGGCATTGGCTGCAATCAAGCTGTCAATCGGGTCGTTGCTGCCGGCTAGTCCGCCGTAGTAGCTGTTGCGTTTGCCGCCTTGCCCAGACAGATAGGCGGAGAATTTGTTGGCGTAATCGCGGCTGTACTGGTCAAACGTAAGCCCGCCGATGAGCATGGTGTGTTCGAGCTGTTCGGTGATATCCGTAAAGTGCGGCGACAGATGCAAGCGGTCACCGCCCCGCCTGAACTCGTTCATGGCGCTGACGTCTAAGGTGAGTTTGTTGAATTCCGTTGGATTCAGAAAGGCCTTGCCACCGAAGGTGTTGTTGCGCAGTTTGGTGATTTCCGAAAACCCGTCCCCGTTGGCGTCGTAGGCTTGCCGGTTGCGGTTCATGCCGTAGAACGTCACGCCGCTTTGCAGGTCTTCTTCCACGACCGACGCGTTGAAGTTAATCGTGTTGTCCCAGCTTGATCCGCCGATGAGCGAGAGGTTATTGCCAATCTCCCACGTGTTCTCGACCGGATCCTTGGTGATGACGTTGATGGTGCCGGCGATTGCATTTGAGCCGAATAGGGCCGAACCGCCGCTACGGACGACTTCGATGCGGTCGACCATGCTCGTTGGGATCTGGTCTAGCCCGTAGACGCTGTTCAGTGCGCTAAACACCGGCCGGCTGTTGATCAGAATCTGCGAATAGGCCCCTTCCAGGCCGTTAAGCCTTACCTGCGAGAATCCGCAGTTTTGGCAATTGGTCTCTACGCGTACGCCTGGCTGAAAATTCAGCGTCTCGGACATGGCGACGGACTGCGTTGCGTTGAATATCCGGGGACTCAGTACGTTCACGATAACGGGGGCCTTCTTCCGGTCTACGCCATAGCGGGTGGCACTGACGACCACTTCGCTGAGGTTGAGGTTGTCCTCGTGCAGTACGGCTTCGACGGTCACGTCACGGTTAGCCGGAACTTCTACGGTCCGCCGCAGCGGTTGGTAACCGACCATCCGGATTTCGAGTGTATGCGGGCCGGCGGGCACGCCTGCTAATGTAAACGTACCGGCTTCGTCGGAGGAGGTGCCCAGTGTGCTGCGTTCGATAACGACCGACGCATTGGGTAGCGGCGTTCCGTCGGTGGCAGTGATAGTGCCGTGGATGGCGCCTTGCTGTTGAGCATGCGCCATGGCGAAGGTGCACAGCAGGAAAATAAGTATATATATAGGGTGTGCTTTTTGCATTTTTCTTTTAGTCAATACGTTAGGGATTGGGCGTCAATACGCCCACGGTCCATGCGCCACGGAAACCAAGCGAGTTGCCGGCCGAGCGAATAGCGAGCTTGCGCCGCTGGCCTGTGGCCCCAAGGCGGCGTGAAGCGGTATTAAGAAAAAATGCAGGGAGGTCCGCGAGGGGGTGCGCGCGTGTGGTCTGCGTCGCGATACGGGTTGTCACGATCGATGCTAAGCGCAACGGGCCAAGGTGTCACAACCGGCGCCTGGCCCGTTACAAAAGACGTGCCCAGAAATTGGCCGTGGTAGACGACATCCAAAAAATGGATTTCGCTTTCCGTGCTGTGGTGTTGGGGTTCTGAGCCGGCTTTGGATAAGTCATAGGGATGGACGTGGATAACAATCTTGCCTGATACCGTTGTATGCTTGTGCATAAACAACGATCCACTGACAAAAATCAGGCACAGGAGAGCGGCCTGAAACAGGGCTAGCGTCTTGCGTATGTTGTTATTCCATCCCACAGTGATGCTACAAAGTTAAAAAAATAGCGGCGTTTATTAAGCGCCGCTATTCAAACAGGTATGTTTTACTTATTCGCATTCTTAATGTACTGCTCGACGGCCATGGTCATGCTAGGCGCATCGGGTGTAGGTGCCGGGATATCGAGGATGAGTCCCCGATCCAATAGGGCTTGGTGCGTGGACGGGCCGAACGCGGCCAGCCGGGTGTCGTTCTGCTTAAAATCCGGAAAGTTTTCGTACAATGACTGCACGCTGGATGGACTGAAAAATACGATGATGTCGTAGAATACGTCCTTCAGGTCCGACAAGTCGCTGACGACCGTGCGGAACAGCACGGCAGGCGTAAAATCGTATCCGTTTTCCTGCAGCCAGTTGTGCGTTTCTTCATTGGCTACGTCTGAGCAGGGGTAAAGGAATTTTTCGTTGGTATGCTTTTTCAGCACGTCTTCCAAGTCCTGCGCGGTTTGCCGGCCGAAGAAAATCTTCCGCTTGCGGTACTGGATGTACTTTTGCAGATACAGCGCAATGGTCTCCGAAAGACAGAAATACTTCATGTCTGCGGGTACCTCGTAGCGCATCTCTTCACAAATGCGAAAGAAATGATCAGCCGCGTTGCGGCTTGTGAAAATAACCGCCGTGAAGTCGGCAAGGTTTATTTTTTCCTTCCTTACTTCCCGAGCAGGCACGCCCTCCACGTGGATGAAAGCCCGGAAATCCAACTTTAGGTTGTACTTCTGGGCTAAGGCGAAATACGGAGATTTTTCGTTCTCAGGTTTGGGTAGCGTAACTAAAATGCTCTTTACTTTCTTTGCTCTATCTTCTTCTGACACAGTTATAATACTTTTAGTCAACTAATTAAGCCAGCACTTTCACCAAAATCAGCATCGGCACTATTTCAAGAGTGCAAAGATAGGCAATTAAATAAAACTTCGGAAACCGATATTTTTCTAAAAGCGCAGATCCGCTCTTTGACAAGCGGAACGCAAATAGTCCGAGGACAATGCACAATACCGTCCACACGATGTATTGGCTATGATCGTGGGTGGCCAGGCTCAACATCAGAATGGCTGGGATGAATACCAGTGACGCATTGAAATAACATAAGTATAATACAGAGATGTATTCCCGTGCCAGGCGCTTCGCTTCGAAAATAATCCCCAGCATGCGCGTGACGAAAATCTTGATCGAAAATAACGCCAGCACGAAGAAGGAAATCCAAAGGAAGCCCTGAAAGCCGAGTGGGCGGTAGTCGGCCACGAAGTGCGCCGACACCAAATAGAGGAACAACCCGCACGAAAACCCAAACAGGACATACAAAAATACGAAGGGCCAGGAACTGAACAGGTTGTCTTCCTTATTGACTTGCGCCAGCACCCGATCGTTGTAAAAAGCCTGCACGATCTGGGTAGACTCAGCCGGAAAGGCGGCTCTGGTGATGCCGAAAAATAACAGCATCAGCCCGAAGACACCCAATATCCACGGTTGGCGGTGTGCTTTGGGGCTTCCTGCAGCCGTGGCCTCCTGCTCGCTGTTCGCATACGCAAGCCAGCGCAAAAAGTCACCCCGTTCTACGGTGATTAATTGCCGCAGGCTGTCGAGCAATAAATTAGGCCGTGCCGCGTCAGGCGCCAAGTAAAAACGGCCGATAGCCTCAGGCGGGCTAGACAGTGTGTCGATTTGGACCGCTGCCTCAGCTCGCCCCGACCAGCTCGCCAGGCAAAACAGTGCAACGATCCAAAACATGTGACGGTACTTCATTGTTCCTTATTGGGGAGCAAAGATAGTACTTCTCGCGGGCAAGTGTCCTGCTCGTATTTAAAATATGGTTCCGCGCATCCCGAAGACAGACGGCACGTATGGCCCGATCGCCAATTGGTGAAGCAGCGTGCAAATCGCCCAACGGAGGCGGATGGAACCGCTTGGTAAACAAAACAACGAAAACAATATACAATGAGACGACTGATCAAAAACACCGGACTAATGGGGTTGTCCCTTATCCTGATGGCTAGCTGCGATTCGGATCGGGTAATCACGAATGAAGAGTTGCCTGAACAGGCCAGGGCGTACATTCAAACGCATTTTGCAGAACACGGAATCCTGCAGGCCACCAAAGAGCGCGATGGACTTGCAGTCAACTATGAGGTGATGCTGCAAGAGGGCTACCAATTGGAATTCAGCAGGGATGGCGAGATCGAAAAGATAGACGGCTCAGCCAAGTTGCCGGACAGCGCTATTCCAGTACCGATATTGGATTATGTCGGCACTAATTTTCCCCAAGTGGACATCGTGGAGTGGCAACGAAGCCGACGCGGGGCGGATGTGAAGTTGGCAAACGGTATCGAGCTTGAGTTTGACAAGGAGGGGGAATTTTTGAGAATCGACCAATAGCGAAACGATGGCCATACCAGCTCGCGGCGCGCTTGGCGACGCTAGGATCGTTCGCGCCCGCCTGAACTCGGCATGCGAGGCTACAGCGAGCCTTTGGTGCCGTTTGCGTTCCGCCGGACGAAGCCGCTTGGGCAATAGGAAGGCCGCTTTTAAAATACCGTTAAGCCCCGAAGGGATGTCTTTTTTCTAGGCTAGCCATGAAGAACCATCGTCTTGGCGAAAATTTCTGTGGTGAAACAGCCTGCCTGCCGAGCAGACCGGCAAAATTTGTGACAAAACAGTAGGTTAGGGGAAGGGATAGCCATTTTATATTGGGAACTTCGGGTTAAGGCAATTTCGGGCTTGGACAAGGAGGTCCGTGTAATCCGCTTATTTATTTGTAATTTTGGAAGGTTTTAACCTCGGAATAGTTATGCGGCATTTGCTGATATCCTGTATCTTTTTTCTCATCTGGGCCTCCAGCGTGGAAGTCGCAAAGGGCCAGTCTCCCCAAGATGTTGATTTTTCGGGCGTCATTGGCAAATACGATGCAGGCTTTGACGGCGTTGGTCCACCGGTGTATTTTCTGCCGCCTCCGGCGAGCAAGGAGGAACAGCTGAGCAATAAGTATGAGGCTAAAGTGGCCGAGAGCCAGATCGTACGCGAGTATTTGGACAACCTCAAGTATATCAGCCGCATCAAGGATGTCGGCAACATTGGTGCCTTGCTCACGCAGCTCGAATCGCGGCTTGATACGAAGAGCAGCCTGGAAGGCT
Organism: uncultured Sphingobacteriaceae bacterium; assembly: GCA_964444885.1. GTDB lineage: Bacteria > Bacteroidota > Bacteroidia > Sphingobacteriales > Sphingobacteriaceae > CAYRGQ01. Next base: position 34,332 of record CAYUIZ010000013.1, read on the forward strand.
TGGTGCTCCAGGAAATAGCCCGGCAGAGCGCGCAGAACAATGTCGATCTGGTGGCCAACTTGGAAAACCACTTGGCCAAGGAATACCTGAGCACGGGCAACGTGAAGGAAGCGATTGTTTTTTTCGAGACGGCGCTTTACGCCAAAGTGAGCCTGCGCAAGCAGGAAGACGTGGATCTGCTGACCCACAATTTGGCAGTCGGGTATGAATATCTGCAAAATCTGGGCCGTGCGGAGGCCTTGCACCGCGAGGTGTATAACCGGGCAGTCGCCCGCCGCGACTATGTGCAGCAGGCACAGAGCCTCGCCAATTTGGCCTTGGTCAAGGCAAAGCAGGGCAACTACGCTGATGCGGAAAATGAATTGATCCGAACCGTAATCCCCATGGTTCGGCGGACCAGAAATGCGCGAGGCCACGTCGGGGCCCTAATCGTCTTGGCTGAGGTGTACCGCCTTCAAAACCGCTATCCCGAAGCGCAGTGGTTTCTCGTCCAAGCCAAGCAGGTGGCCATGGATCAAGATTTGGATATCGTCATGCCGGAGATAATTTTCAACCTCGCCGAAAATAAAAAGGAATCCGGTAATCCCCGGGTGGCCATACAGGAATACGAGGAGGCCAACGACTTGGCCAAGGAACAGGCCGACCGGCTATTCGGCATGCAACTCGCTATTCAGGATGCGTTGGGCGATTTGTACCACCAAGCGGGCAATTATGAGCAGGCCGCCACGGCGCTTAGCCAATACGACACACTGAAAAGCCGCTTCTTCCACCGGTCTTTCTCGGCTAATAACTAATCCGTTTATTTTTATTTCTGGCGGCCGCGCAGTGCGCCCCCTTTGTGCTCGACTAGCGCGTCGTGCCCCTGCCCGCACCGTGCGGTGATAAATACCCAGAAATAGGTATTGCCCGGGCATGCGGGCACCTCTACCTTTGGCTATATCAATAACACTGTTTCTTTATTTTAACAACGTCAGCCTAAACCTTTTTTACATCTACCTGTGCAAAAACATTCTCGGGAGGAAAGAAACAATGGAAGCTTAGCCCCATCACAGGGATAACATATAGCGATAGTTATTAAATGTGTGTTTTTTGTTTGGTAGCCGTGGCAGTTCGCTGTTGCGGCTTTTTTTATGAGGAGTTGTTGATCTCGCCGATCCGGAAGGCGATCATGGATCCAATGAGCGTCAGCGGCAGGGGTTCGTCGAGGTGAAATTGCACGGAGCCTTTCCCTTGCTTGTACCGGGATAACTGTGGGGCGAACGCATGGTGGGCGGTCGGCAGCGCGTACACGCCGATATGCTTGGCATAGCCCGCAAAATAGACCAGCGGTTTGCCCTGCAATATATACGTGGGGATAGCATAGCTAATCTTTTCCTCCGCGGCGGGCGCGAGCTTCCGGATAGTATCCCGGATTTGCGCAAGCCCCCGGCGTGTCCGTTCGGGGAAGGCTTGGATGTATGCGTCGACGGTGTTTATGAGCGGTGTTGTTTTTCGGTGTACGATTTAAAATTGTCCAGAATAGCCTGCCAGCCGTCCCGTTGCATGGCAATGGGATTTTGCGTTTCGGCGTCGAAGGTCACGGCGACGTGGGTCGTGCCGTTTGCTTCCGCGAAGGTGGTGTCTGCCCGACGGCCATCGTCCATGGTGTAGCGGAGGCGTTGCTGGTCGGCAACTTCATCATACGTCGCGTCGAAATCAAAGCCAAAGCTTCCGTCACGAGCCTCCATGCGGGCACTGTACCGGCCCCCCGCCCGCAGGTCGTTTGTAGCGCGGGGGCAGTGCCAGTCGGGCGAAGCAAAGTTCCATTGCGTAATATGTGCCGGCTCGGTCCAGCAGGACCAGCAGGTGGTAAGTGGAGCCTTGATGTGGGCTTGCACGGTTATTTTCTCGGTATTCATGCGGGGGGATACTAACTCAGTTTTGATTCGTCGGCGTACAGTACTTCCCATTGATGTCCGTCAGGGTCTGCAAAGGTGTCGTAGTACATCCATTCATGGTCTTTGGGTTCGCTGTAGCGGCTGCCGCCGTTGGCCAGTGCGCGGCTAATTAGTTCGTCGACCTGCTCGCGCGATTCCACTTCGAGGGCAATCAATGTCTGCGTCGTCGATCCATTCGCTACCGGGCGGTCGGTAAAGGTCTGAAAGAACGCGCGCGATAAAAGCATAACGTATATTTTTCCTTCATCCAGCACCAGCTGCAAGGCGCGATCGTCGCTGAATTTTTCATTGAACCCGAATCCCAGTGCCTCCCAGAAACGGCGGCTCCGCGCCAGATCCTTCACGGGCAGATTGACGTAGATGGACGTTGCGTTTGCCATTTTTACTTTATTTTAATCTACTCGGCACAGGACGTTTCCATATAATCAAACATCCATTGCACGCCGTAGCGGTCGGTGCATGTGCCGAAGTACGAACCCCAGAACGTGTCCTGCATGTCCATGGTCACCTTCCCGTCGGCAGACAGGGCTGCAAAGAGCTGGTCCGTTTCCGCGCGGGAGTCGGCCGAAAGGGTGATGTGCATATTGTTGCCGGCGACTACGGGTGGCATTCCGAACGCGGCAGGCGCGTCAGAACCCATCAGGATGCTCCCTCCCAATATGGGCAGGGCGATGTGCATGACTTGGTTGGCCACCTCGTCGGCAATTGCGGAAGCCTCCTCATGCGGAGGCATGTCGCCAAATCGGGAAATACCACCCATAAATTCGCCTCCAAAGACGGATTTATAAAAATTGAAAGCCTCTTCGCACTGTCCGTCAAAGTTGAGATATACATTTACTGCCGCCATAAGGATTATAGTTTTTGGTTCATTGCAAATTAATGCGAAGTAGAGGAAGGCACGCTTGCCATAGGGCAAGAAAATAAAATATACTACTGCTTGGCCACTTCCTTGCGAATGCGGCTCAGCGAAGTGTCCGTGATACCCAGGTATGAAGCGACATGCTTGAGCGGCGCCTGCAACAGCAGTTTCGGATGCCGTTGTTGCAGGGCAAGGTAACGCTGCGTGGCCGTATCCGCAATCATCGATACCGATCGCTGCTTGCATTGGAAGAGGCTTTGCGCCATCCAGGTGCGCCCCCATTCGCTGAATGCCGGGATGTCCCTGAACAGTTTTTGGAATGTCGGATAATCGATCTTCCAGCCCACGATATCCGTCAGCGCTTGCATATTTTCCAACGCTGGAACTTGCTGGAATAAAGAGACGACGTCGATGGCTATCTCATTCTCGCCCATAAAGCTCGTCGTAATGTCGTGTCCCTCGTAGTCATGGACATAGGAACGGATGAGGCCCTGTTCGATGCAGAAGTAGGCCTTGGCGACCTGTCCTTTCCGCAGGAGGTAATCGCCCTTGGCGAAAGAAATGGGTTGGTGGGCCTGTACGATCTCGGCCAGCTCGTGGCGCGACAGCGAAGGGCTATCGTAGATTTTTTCGAACGTGGGGGCGATGGTCATATTGGTTTCGTTTCTTCCCAGCCGGACGCCTGGCCGAAGCCAACGTTTCGCATATCAAACTTAGGGAAATTCGGGTTTGTTTGCAATTGTTTGCGATACCTTTTCCTAAAAAGGGCAAAACCCCTATCTTGGCGCAGCCGTTTCCTGCCGGGGTAGGGAACGCGCCCATGCAGGGCAAGGGGTATGAAGCCCCAAGCGGCACGGCCGTTTGACGATCTGGAAGGGAAAACAATGAATAAGCTATTGATATTTTTAGTCTTCACCGCGCTGGCCGCATCCTGCGGATCGCCCGACGCGGGGTGGAAACTTGCATGGCAAGAGGAATTTGACCAAAACGCCGGTTTTGACACGACAGTATGGAGTAAAATACCCCGCGGTACGCCCGACTGGAAAAACTTCATGTCCGATTATGACGAATTGTATGCGCTGAACGACGGCAAGCTCATCTTGCGCGGCATCGTGAATGACGTGCTGCCCGACGATACCGCGAGCTTCCTCACCGGCGGACTATATACGAAGGGCAAGAAGGTGTTTACACACGGCAGAATGGAAATCCGTGCGCGCCTGTTCGGCGCTACCGGCGCCTGGCCGGCTTTCTGGATGCTACCCCAAGACAAGGGGTGGCCCGACGGCGGCGAGATCGATATCATGGAGCGCCTGAATGACGAGGACTTTGCTTACCAGACCGTCCATTCGCACTATACCTATACCTTGGGAATGAAAGACCCGCAGGCCGGATCCACGGCGGCTATTAATAAGGACGATTATAATGTGTACGCGGTGGAAATTTGGCCTGACAGCCTCCGGTTTTTGATTAATGATGTGCACAATTTCACGTATCCGCGCATCGAGACCGACCAGCAGGGGCAATTCCCCTTTGGCGACCCGTTTTATCTGTTGCTTGATATGCAGCTCGGCGGTTCGTGGGTTGGGGCGGTAGACCCGAGCCATCTTCCCGTGGAGATGTGGATAGACTGGGTGCGCTGGTACGAGCGCGACTAGCCGGGGTCACAACGCGCACGGCCGCCCGAGGAAATGATATGGTTAAGCTTTGAAAGTATAATATAATATGATCCATCACCTGTTGATTTCGATTTTTAGTGTTTTCTCCGGACTCCATGACGAGCCTAAGTTTCAAGCGCAGACCATTGACGATCAGGTGTCTATTGGCTACGGAATAGCCATCGGCGACGTAGACGGAGACGGCAAGCCCGATATCCTGATGGCCGACAAAACCGAATTCGTATGGTACCGTAATGGAGATTGGAAGCGTTTTGTGATGATCGACAACCTGACGGAATACGATAACGTATGCATTGCCGCGCGGGATATTGACGGCGATGGCCGGGTGGAAGTGGCAGTAGGCGGGCAGTGGAACCCCGGCGAGCTGGTGGATTCGGCCCGCTCCGGATCGGTACATTACCTCATCCGCCCTGAAGACCCCACGCAGCGTTGGACACCCGTGCAGCTCTACCACGAGCCCACCGTGCACCGGATGCGCTGGGTGCAGGCGTCCGATAGCGCTTATCACCTCATCGTGCTGCCCTTGCGTGCGGCGGCGCGCGACGACGAACCGGACCGTGGCGTCAACATCCTGGCCTACGAAATGCCCGACGATCCGGCCGGCGAGTGGAGGCATTGGACGATTAAGCAGCCCATGGGCAGCACGCACAACTTGGATGTCTACGATTTTGGCGAAGGCGAGATGTTTTACATCGGCGGCGACGACGGCATGATGGGCTTTTCCTACCAGGATGGGCATTGGGTGAATATGCATGCCGACTGGATGGCCCGTGGCAGAGCCCTGAGTGAGGTCAGACTCGGCAGGGTCGCCAGCAGAAACGCCCAGGTGTTTGCCACCGTTGAACCCCTGCACGGCGACACACTGGCCATATATTCGCCCGGACTTTCAGATAGCCTCTTGGTACACGACAAGATCTGGCGAATCGTCCTGGAACGCAACATGAATGAAGGGCATGGCTTAGCCATGGGCGACCTCCTGGGGTTGGGCCGTGATCAGGTGGTGGCCGGCTGGCGCAACCCCAATAAGGACGGCCACTTTGGCATTAAGCTATATGTGCCCTTTAACCAATATTGGGAAGCGATGGACAGCTATTGGGTGGATCGGGATGGGATGGCTTGTGAGGACCTGCAGATCGCCGATATGGACGGCGACGGCAAACTCGACATCATTGCAGCTGGCCGGTCAACCCACAACCTGAAAATATATTGGAATAGGACCGGGGACTGATCGTGGCGCTCAGATCGCTCTTTAGTCGTCCGCGCGAGCGCACGCAAGTGCCCCCAGCGCAATGAGGCTGCCGGGGATGGATAAGGCTACCCACGCCGGTGGCGAATCCAAATAGAGCCAAGCTTATGCGGCCAATAAGATCACGACGGCGATGTACCCCAGATAGGGCTGTCGTAGGTTTTTCCTTTATCATGATAAATCAGTTTGATATTAAATGGACGTCAAAAATAGGTGCGTGGGTGACGAGTACGAGCAGGAAAAACGAAACCTTTCCGTAGGATTTAAAATAAAGTCACTGATAATCAGTGTTGGAACAAATTAATTGTTCGCAGTATTTGTTTATTCACAAATCCTTTCTACTTTTGCACCCCGCTCAGGGTTGAGCGGTTGTTCTTTTTCGGTTTGGGGTTTGTTTGATTGTGCGGTATTTTTAGGTACCGGGAATAAATTTCAAAATAAATTTGCGGGTTCGGAAATAGTCCTTACCTTTGCAGTCCCAAACGAAAGGGGGTTCTGCCGGCGCGATGCCTGCGGGAGGTTGAAAAAAGAGATTCGGACGCTGAGGCGGGCAGGAAATTGCCCGGATGAGGCGGGGAAGATAAATGGGCCAGGCGCGATGCCGGTCCGATTAAGTTCTTACAAAAGGAAAGATTATCATGTAGCGTAACGAGAAGTCCGCTGCCGTGGCCCCTTGGGGTCCTTGGCGCAAGGCGGACGGATACGATTCGGGGGCACACGGACATAATACAATTTAAGATTGGTTCGGGGTGCCTCAAACTGAGGAACCCGGGCCTAGGGTCTTAAGCGATTCATTTTTACAATGGAGAGTTTGATCCTGGCTCAGGATGAACGCTAGCGGCAGGCCTAATACATGCAAGTCGAACGGGATTGCAGTATAGCTTGCTATACTGCATGAGAGTGGCGAACGGGTGCGTAACGCGTGAGCAACCTGCCCCTGTCCGGGGGATAGCCCGGCGAAAGTCGGATTAACACCGCATAATACCAGCGATTCGCATGTTTTGCTGGTTAAATATTCATAGGACAGGGATGGGCTCGCGTGACATTAGCTAGTTGGTAAGGTAACGGCTTACCAAGGCTTCGATGTCTAGGGGCTCTGAGAGGAGAATCCCCCACACTGGTACTGAGACACGGACCAGACTCCTACGGGAGGCAGCAGTAAGGAATATTGGTCAATGGGCGCAAGCCTGAACCAGCCATGCCGCGTGCAGGAAGACTGCCCTACGGGTTGTAAACTGCTTT